>USFU01000150.1 GCA_900554135.1 uncultured Collinsella sp.
AGCAGCAAGTCTACAAGTTGGGCGATCACACCAGCTTCGAGCAGGGCGCCATGACCGAGCCCGTCGCCTGCTGCCTGCACGGCATCGATATGTGCAACATCAAGCCCGGCAGCACAGTTGTCGTTATCGGCGGTGGCATGATCGGTCTGCTCATGATGCAGCTTGCTAAAAACGCCGGCGCCACCAAGGTTGTCTTGCTCGAGCCTGTCGAAGGCAAGCGCGAGGTTGCGCTCAAACTCGGCGCCGACCTGGCAATTGATTCCATCCACGAGGACGTCCCGGCCCGCCTGAAGCAGGAGGGCGTCGGCAACGTCGATGTCGTTATCGAGTGTGTTGGCAAGCCCGTCACCATCGAGCAGGCCATCCAGATCGCCGGCCACAAGGCTACGGTCATGATGTTCGGCCTCACCAAGCCCGATGAGACAATCACCGTCAAGCCCTTCGAGGTCTTCCAGAAGGAGCTTGTGCTTACTTCGTCCTACATTAACCCTTATACGCAGCGTCGTGCGCTCGAGCTCATCGACTCTGGCAGGCTCGACGTATCCTCGATGGTCGCAAAGGTAGCTTCCCTCGATGAACTCGGCGCCATCCTGTCAGACCCGGCCCTGCGTGCCATGGGCAAATATATAATCGACCCCAGCAAGTAAATCGATTGACACCTGCGCGGGCGGCCCTCATCCGTCGTTCACGCGCCCAGCTCTAGGAGACCGTCATGGCGCGAGCCATCTTCCAAACTATTTATGACAACGTGAAGCAGTCGATTGACGACGGCACATACGCCTATCAGAGTTATCTGCCTTCGGAGACTGAGCTCACGCAGCTGTTTGACTGTTCGCGCATGACGGTCCGTCGCGCCATCTCGATGCTTGCGGCAGATGGTTACGTGCTCCCCCAGCAAGGCAAAGGCATGCGCGTCATTCGCAACATCAGTGACGAGAAGAGTCGTGGTGGCGGCGGACTCGAGACCTTTAAGGAAATCGCGACCAGCCGAGGCTTTGAGCTCAAGACTGTCACCACCGTCTTTGAGCTCCTCGTCTGTAGCAAGGCACTCTCCGGGATTACCGGGTTTCCCGAAGGCTGCGAGCTTACGCGCGCCAAACGCATTCGTTATGCAGACGGACATGCGGTGTGCTCCGACGACTCCTATTACCTAAGCTCACAGGTACCGGGACTGACACCCGAGATTGTCAACGACTCGATCTATCGTTACCTCGAAGAAGATCTTGGCATTAAGATTGCCACGGGCAAACGCGATGTGACGATCGAGCATCCCACGCCCGAGGATACGCGCGTGCTCGATCTCGACGACTTTAACGCACTCGCCGTTATACGCGGGCAGACCTACAACGCCGACGGCATCCTTATGGAATACACCGAGACAAAACAGGTCCCCGGGTTCTTTTTGCTCCATGAAACCGTGACGCGCAACGGTACCGGTCGAACCGGCCACCAAAGCAGCATGAACTAACCATCTATTAGTTGCGGTGGAATAGTTCCTAGAATGGCCAGCTTAAAGGCAAAACGGGAACTATTCCACCGCAACTTTTTTGGCCGGCGGGGCAGTACCTGTCCTACCGGCCATCATGTACGCTCTTTTAGCTAGTCCGCGAGCTTTTCCACCTGGTCGAGCATCTTGTCAAGCTTGGCCTTTGCCTCAGCCTTGACCTTCTCAGCTTCTTCGTGAGCCTTCGCCTTCTGGGCGGCCTTTTCCTCGGCCTCGGGGTCGACAACGACCAGATTGGACGCATCGTGCTCGACCAGCTTGAGCGCATGCTCGGGACACACCTTGACGCAGGCTCCGCAACCTAGGCAATACGTGGACTCCAGCGCAAAGCGACCGCTTCCTACCAAATCGCAGGCGAACGTGGGGCATACATTGACGCACTCGCCGCACGACGTGCACTTGTCAAAATCGCACTCCGGCGTGCTCACCTGCATGTTCTGGGCAAGCTCGGGATGGTTTTGCAGCGTCGAGAGTACCAGTTGGCGCCCGTGCGTGAGCGAACGGCGACGCTTGGTCGTCGTGGTGCCGCACATGGTGTTGAGCGTGCGCTCCAACTGGGTAATCTGATGGCGATGGGCCTTGAGCTTCTGCGTCACCGAGGCCAGCGCCGCCGTCGCCGGATTGAGCTTGGTCACCGTCAGGCCCGTGGTGCGGGCGATCTTTTCCATGTACTCCTTGCGCTCGTACTCGCGGCGCTTATGGCATTTGAGGCTCTTAGGGTCGACCTCCAGGCCCATGCCCGTACCGGCCCACTCCTCGGCAGTGGCGATGGCCTCGCCCAGAATGTCCTCACCGCCGGTGTTGCGGCATTTATCGCACACGCCCAACGGCAGGTACACACTCACGTTGGGATAGTCCGCCAGTACCGAGAACCAGGTCTCTGCCGTAATATCGCCCACGCAGGCAACGACGACCTCGTTTTCGCGCGGCATGCGCTTAAGGGCGCGTGTACAGGTGACGTAGGCGGTCTCGTGGCTCGTAGCAGCAGAGACGATATCGTCATACAGGTTTTTGGGCGCCAAGCGCGGCGAGATGATTGCCTCGGTCGGACAGGCAGCGGCACACAGGCCGCACTTGCGACAGGAGTCGAGAATCTCGATGGCGTCTTCCTCGACCTCGATAGCGTTGACCGGGCACACGTCCATGCACGCGGTGCAGCCGCTCTTTTCGTTTTTGCAGGTCAGGCACGGAATGGTGTTGCCGCGCGGACGCTCCTTATAATCGGCAGGGTTCCACTGCGGCGCCGACGGATCGAGTGCATCGGTCACACCGCCAAGCGGGTTTTTAAGAAAGTCGAAACCCTTGCTGATCTCGATAATGTCATCAAACAGATCGTGTTCCTGCGCCATGCGCGGCCCCTCCCTGAGCAGTGCAAACAAGCAAGAGATAATGATACGCTATCGGCCCACGCCTCGGGCAAATTACACGCGGAGCATCTTTGCGGCAAATAGCCCATGGCCTATCGCCGTCTCGATTGCACAAGATCAATCAAGCGCCAAACTATGCCTCGCGCATGAGCTGCACGAGCTTTTGTTTGGTCACCTTGACCTGCTCGTTGGCCATATTGCGTTCGTTTCTAAAGGCCGCATCCGCAACGCTCATCAGGTCAGCATCGGAAATCCCGCCAAGGCCCAGCTCCGCGAGCGTCGTCGGCAGACCGACGCGCTGGCAAAACTCGAGCACCTGATCAAGCTCGGGCGCACGCTCCAGGCGCAGCTGCACCACCAGGCCAAATGCCACGGCCTCACCATGCATGGCCTTGCACTCGGGCAGAATCGTCAGGCCGTTGGCGATGGCATGGGCAAGCGCTAGGCCACCGCTCTCAAAGCCAACACCCGAGAGCAGAATATTGCACTCGATCAGGCGCTCAACCGCCGGCGATATACGTCCCTTTCTGAGATCGCGCTTGGCAGCGACGCCGCACTCCATGAGCGTGTCATAGCAGGCACGAGCCGCAACCAGAGCCAAGTGCCCCGGCGCGCCACCGTGCTCGTTAGCGCCGTGCGCCGCGGCGCACGAACGCGCCTCGAAGTACGTTGCCAGCGCATCGCCCATACCAGCGACCGTCATACGCAGCGGGGCTGACGCGACCACGTTGGTATCGACCACGACCAGGTCTGGATTCTTCTCGAGCAACAGGTAGCGGTCGAACGACCCATCCTCGTGATACAGCACCGAAATCGCACTGCACGGACCGTCCATCGACGCCGCTGTGGGGCATACGCACAACGGCAACTCGGCATAAAACGCAACGGCCTTGGCGATATCGAGCATTTTGCCGCCGCCAATACCCACTACCATGTCGCAATACTCGGCCTGGGCTTCCTTAGCCATTTCGACAACGGCCTCTTCCGTACACGGACCGTCATAAATCTTAAAGAACGGCTCACTCAGATCGTCGTCCAGAAATCCATCGACGATCTGCCTGCACAGCCGATCCTCGGTGCCCTGGTCAAACAAGACATAGGCAGCGCAGCCCAACCATGACAAATACCTGCCTTGACGCGACAGTTCGCCCGGCCCCTGAACATACCGGCCGGGACCGCCGTAAACCATAGGAAGCGCCATACGAGAATCCGCCCTTCATCAAACACCGATTGGTGCAAAGTAGCCTGACCCCTTTGCACCATAGCAAAAAGGGGCAAAGCCATCTGCTGGCTTTGCCCCTTCCTTACCTAAGTTTACTCATCCATAAGGTAGTAGTGACCCAGTGCGTCGGCACCCAGGATGGCGTT
>USFU01000151.1 GCA_900554135.1 uncultured Collinsella sp.
AACATCGTGATGGAGGCGACCGGCTGCACGCGCGAGCGCGCTGTTCAGGCGCTTGCAGATGCCGGCGGCCACGTAAAAACCGCTATTGTCTCGGTGCTGCTGGACTGCGATGCCGAGCAGGCTGCGGTAGCTCTTGAGCGGGCGCGCGGCCATGTCCGTGCTGCGGTGAGGGGCCATGAGAAGAGCAATGCCGATGCCCAATAGGTGCACGGCGTGAGTAGATATGACATCAAGAAGAGATACCCAATACAAGGAGGAGTTATGACGAACAAAGAGCTGGCTCAAAAGCTGCTGGATCTTTTGGGCGGTAAAGACAACGTGCTCGCAAACGCGGCGTGCATGACGCGCCTGCGCGTGACCGTCAAAGACACGAGCAACGTTGACACGGAGGGTATTAAGGCACTCGACGGCGTGATGGGCCTGGTCGAGGACGACACGATGCAGATCGTGCTGGGTCCGGGCAAGGTGAATAAGGTGCTCGAGGAATTCTCCAAGCTCACCGGCCTTGCGAAAGGCGTTGCTGACGAGAGCGTAGTTGACGCTGCGGCCACAAACAAGGCCGCGCAGAAGGCCAAGTACGAGTCCAAACCGGTTCAGGCCTTCCTTAAGAAGATTTCCAACGTCTTCGTCGCCCTGCTTCCCGGCATCATTGCGGCTGGCCTCATTAACGGTATCTGCAACGTCATCAATGTCTCGACGGCGGGTGCGCTTGCGGGCGAGTGGTGGTATCAGGGCATTCGCTCCATGGGTTGGGCCCTCTTCGCCTATCTGCCCATTTTGGTGGGCTATAACGCAGCGCGCGAGTTTGGTGGCTCCGCTGCACTGGGCGGTATCGCCGGCATGATGTGCATCGCCAACAGCGCCATGCCCCTGCTTGCGCCTGGCGCTGCTGATCCTGCCACTGCCATTCTGCTGCCGCTCACCAATGCGCAGTACAACCCCGCAGCGGGCGGTATGATCGCGGCTCTCATCGCTGGTGCGTTTTTCGCCTGGATGGAGCGTCAGATTCGCAAGGTCATGCCCAACGCGCTCGATACGTTCCTGTCCCCGCTGCTGGTGCTCATCATCGGCGCCTTTGCTCTGATGCTTGTCATCCAGCCGGTTGGCGCTTGGCTGACGACCGCGATCTTTAGCGTCCTCACCTTTATCTTCGAGAAGCTGGGCGTCCTGGGCGGCTATATCCTGTCGGCAGGCTTCTTGCCGCTGGTGTCCGTCGGCCTGCATCAGGCGCTCACGCCGATCCACGCTATGCTCAACGATCCCGACGGCGCTACCAAGGGCATCAATTACCTGCTGCCCATCCTTATGATGGCTGGCGGCGGCCAGGTCGGTGCCGGTTTGGCGCTGTACTTTAAGACCAAGAACGCCAAGCTCAAGAAGTATGTCGCCGAGTCCATCCCCGTTGGCATCCTGGGCGTGGGCGAGCCTCTGATGTATGCCGTTACGCTGCCGCTCGTTCGTCCGTTTGTGACGGCCTGCCTGGGTGCCGGATTTGGCGGCGCGCTTGCAGCGCTGCTTCACATCGGCACGGTTTCCCAGGGTGTTTCCGGTCTGTTTGGCCTGTTGATCGTCGTTCCTGGTCAGCAGCTCGGCTACGTTGCCGCTATGCTGCTTGCCTATGCCGCCGGCTTTGTCCTGACGTGGTTCTTTGGCGTCGACGAGCAGAAGATCAACGAGTTTTTTGGCGAGTAGCCTGATACTGCGCGCCATGTCATTCGAACGTCTTGACGTGCCGCAGATCTCTTGATGCTATGGTTGTGCCGGCGGGGCTAACTGCTCCGCCGGCCTTTTTTAAAGGAGCGTTGAAGCGTGAAAACGGGTATTTCGATTTATCTTTCCAGCCCTCTGCAGGATATTGAGCGGACAATTGAGCGTGGTGCCGCGGCGGGTGCGCGCTATGCGTTTACCTCGCTGCATATTCCCGAGGATGGGGGAGCGGCGTATGCCGATAAGGTTCGCCAGGCGCTGTCGCTGCTTTCCGCTCGCGGTATTGCGCTCATTGCCGATGTGGGGCCGCGAACGTGCGATTTGCTCGGGCTTGAGCGCATCGAGGACTTGCGCGATTTGGGACTGGAATACCTTCGTTTGGACTATGGCTTTAGTGCCCAGCGGGTCGCGGAGCTGTCCGGTGTATTTCGCATTGTGGTCAATGCATCGACAGTGAGTTCTGATGAAATCGCATCGTGGCGAGAAGCCGGTGCCGATGTGACTCGTTTTGCCGCCTGCCACAATTTTTATCCCAAGCCTTATACCGGTTTAGCTCTTGAAGATGTTGCTCGGACGAATCTTCGTCTTGCGGCGCTCGGCTTCGAAATCATGGCTTTTGTGCCGGGCGATGCCAACGTTCGCGGGCCGGTGTTCGAGGGACTGCCGACGGTTGAGGCGCAGCGCGGTCGCGCGTCAAAGGTTGCCCTCAACATGCTTGAGCTCGCACATGGCGCCGATTGCGACATTGTTTTGGTCGGCGACCCCGATCTTTCGGATGCGGGTTGGGCACAGTTTGCTCAAGTTTCTGCCGGATACGTGGATTTGCAATGCGAGCTTGAGTCCGGCTATGCCTATGTACGTGGGCAGATTCATCATGACCGGCCCGATTCGAGCACCCTCATCTTTAGGTCTCAGGAGTCGCGCACGACGCTTAAGCCAGATTCCGTGCCGGCGGATACTGGTGCCGGCCTGCCGCGAAAGACGGGGTCGATCGCTGTGAGCAATAGCGGCTATGGGCGCTACGAAGGCGAGCTTGAGATTGCGCGGGTCGATCTTCCCGGTGACAAGCGCATGAACGTTGCGGGCCATATCACGCCCGAGGCAATGGAGCTGCTGCCGTTCATCAAACGCGGATTTGGGGTACGGTTCGTTTAGCGTGTGGCCCGTGGGCTACAATTGCCCCATCATGCGAAGGCGCCTCGTATGGTGTGTACCTTCGTTGGCCGATCTATATTCGGAGGATTCCCATGACCGTACTGTTTGTTGAATATCCCAAGTGCTCGACCTGTAAAAAGGCCAAGGCATGGCTGGACGAACATGGGGTTGAGTATATCGATCGCGATATCGTTACGGACAATCCCGCGGCCGATGAACTTGCGACCTGGATTGCTCGTTCGGGGCTGCCGGTGCGACGCTTCTTTAACTCGTCGGGCATGAAATATCGAGAGCTGGGCCTGAAGGCGCGTCTGGATGCGGGTATGACGGACCAGGAGTGCTTCGAGCTGCTGGCGACTGACGGCATGCTGGTTAAGCGCCCGCTGCTGGTGGGCGACGACTTTGCGATCCCCGGCTTTAGGGAAGCGGCCTGGGCCGAGGCGTTGCTGTAGCGGCTGCGGAAAGTGTGTCCCGTTTTGAGTGCTGATTCTGGGATGTGCTTTCCGGTTGAGAGCTCTATCGGAAATGACATCCCGTTTCGAGCGCTGATTCTGGGACACGGTTTCCGGTTGGGGGCTCGACGGGAAAGTAGGGACCAGTTTGAGCTTGAAATCTGGGACGCACTTTCCGCCGGCGGGCCTGCCCCAGTCAGTCTTCCAACTGCGCCCATTCGTTTGGGTCGTAGATCTTTACGTGCTTGTCGGGCGTGTCGCTCCAATACTCTTCGTCCATAAAGGGCAGGTATGCCTGAATGCCGGGGCAGATAAACGGAATCCGTTGCCGCTGCAGGCGCTCGCGCTGCCGCCGCTCCAGGTTCGTCTCGGATATGACGGTCGGCATGCCGGACAGCTCGACGAGGCTTGCCTGGATGCGCTTGAGGTCGGGGAGCGCCGCATGCCATGACGTCCGCATGATTAAAAATGAGGCGCGGCGGTAGTTTGCCTGCATCACCGTGATGGCGGGGCGCAGTGTGGGATGGATTTTGTCCCGTTCGGGCCAAAGGTCAGCAGTGATCTCGAGGCCCAGGGTCTCCCATAGGTAATCAAGCTCTTCGTCCATGGCGCCTCGATATCCACGCGATCATTGATACTTCGATTGTGTTGCCTGGTGCTATCGTTTTCGCGGTAGAATCTGCCAACGGTTGACGGCTACCGCTCGCGGCGTTTTGCCCTTCGTGTACAGCGGTCGGCTTCACAGGTCCTTCACGTGTTGGCCGTATTTGACTGAATTTCAAAAAAGTCAAAATTGGGGCTTGCGTCACGGCCGGACTTCCCGTATATTTCTTTCTTGCGCAAAGGCACAGCCGAGCGCAGCGATGCAGTCATTGGGATGTCGTCTAATGGC
>USFU01000152.1 GCA_900554135.1 uncultured Collinsella sp.
CAGCTGGTGGAGCTACCGCTTTAATGCCCGCAAGAACAACGCAGGCTGGCGCATCGACTACTTCCTGGTAAGCGACGCAATCGCCGACAACGTACGCGACACCGGCATCCGCGGCGACATCTTTGGCAGCGACCACTGCCCCGTCACCCTTACGTTGGAGCTCTAACTCCAGCTGCCCCCGGAGACGAAAGAAAACGGATCATTTTGGGCCTCGTGAGAGTATCCGCGTGACCCATCCGCCACGAAACACGCCCATCTACTACGTTTAAGCCACCACCCTCAACCACAGCGAACAACGCAAAAAGAAAACCGCAGGTAGAAAGCCTGCGGTTTTTCATAAAACGCGGTCATGGTCGGGAGTATCAAGCTAAACGTAGTAGATGGGCCAGTTTCGTGGCAAGCGCCGTCAACTGATTCCCTGGGGACATCTGGGGACGGAAGAAAATGGATCAATTTGGCTCTCTGAGGGCCACGATGCCCGTCATATCAGCCGGCCATTCCAAAACTATGCCGGTTTACGGGGCTGAATCGCGAACCCCCAACCATACGCAATTCCGAGATAATAAAACCGCAGGTGAACGGCTTGCTCTATTTCGAAAAAAGCCGGCATGGTCTGCCTGCGCCAATCTAGCCCCGTAAACCGGCATAGTTTTGAAATGGCACCGAAGCAGTATTGATTCTCGCCCCAGTGCAACCGGCCTTACAGCCCGTATTTCACGACGACACGGTTAATGCGACGGCACCAGGGCTTGTACAAGGCGGCCAAAAACACGCAGGTCGCAAGGCCGTGCGTAATATCGAACGGCACTGCCGTGGCAAGACGCGCCACGGCACCCGCCCAAGTAAGCGGCTGCACAAAACCAATGATGTCATACGCGTTGATCACGACGCCATAGAGCAGGCCCGACGCAAAGCCGTATGCCAGCAGCGCTGGCATGCGCACGGTGCCGTCGACGCGGTCGAACGCACCCGCATACGCCAGCGCGCCGCCGACATAGCCAACCAGACCCCAGGCGTACATCTGCCACGGCGTCCACATGCCCTGCCCAAAAAAGAAATTGCTGGTCAGCGCCGCCAGCGCGCCAACCATAAAACCATTGCGGCGACCAAGCGTCGCCCCCGCGATAATGGCGATGGCGCTCACCGGTTTAAAGTCGGGAATGGGACCGAACAAGATGCGCCCCGCCGCGGCCAACGCCGCCAACACCAGCGTGGGCATAATCTGGCGCAGGCCCGGGCGCGACGCCTCGTAACCCGCAAAGAACAGCGCAAGCACCAGTGCCACCACGACAAGCATGGCAAGCGCCGTCTGCTCAATACCTGCCAGCAACGCCGCAGCCATCACCGCAGGAACCGCCAGCAGCAGCGGGATCTCCAGTTTTGCAAGCAAGCGCGAGAAACGACAGTCCGTCATCCCATCACGCCCTATAAAACACGTTGTCGGCAAAGAAGTCGGCCGGGGGCTCCACGCAGGCAATCTCGCCGTCAAACATCATGGCGACGTCGTCGGCTACCTGCTCGGCAAAGTCCAAATCGTGCGTAGCCATGATGACGGTGCCGCCAGCCTTCGCATGGTCACGCAGGGCGCGGGCGATGATGCGGCGGCTCTCCAGGTCCAAGCCCTTCGTGGGCTCGTCAAGCAGCAGCAGCTCGGGGCCAATCAGCAACAGCTTTGCCAACGCAAGCAGTTGGCGCTGTCCGCCCGAAAGGTCATAGGGGTGGCGTTCCCCTAAGCCCGCGAGCCCCAGACTCACCGCGCGCTCCCGCGCCATATCCTCGCCGTACCCGCAGGTCGAAGCCCATTCCATCAGCTCGTCGCGCACCGTCTCGGCAACCAGCAATGCTTTGGGATTCTGAGGCAGCAGCGCCGCCGAGGCCGCTCCGCGCATCATGCGGCCGCGCTGCAGCTTGGCGGTCTTGGCCAGCACCGAAAGCATTGTCGACTTGCCGCAGCCGTTACCGCCAACAACCGCATGCACCGCGCCAGCCGAAAACGACGCATCGAGCCCGCGCAGCACCCAACCGCCCGCGCGATCGTAGCGAAACCAGCTCCCTGCCAGGGTGGTAGCCGACCCAGCGTGCATTTTTTGGAGTATTCTGCTGCTTCCATCCGTGCGCGGGAAGGCTTCCGAGCCGTTCTTGAGCGACGTTTGCGCCACAAATTCAGACGATTTGTCCAATTCCGAACTTTTTTTCGCGCTCGATGCGTCTACGGGCGACTCCAGAGAGCCCAAACTGTCCTCACGCCTGCTGAATACTCCTGTTTTTGCACATCGGATGGCACCCCACCCCAACATGTCATCGGAAAACAGCGATTCTCGGCGTCCCAAAGAAGCCATATCCGCCACCTCGCGCACGCGACCGCCCTCAATCCGGTACGCACACGTCGCATACTCGAGCATCGGCCGCGGTTGATGCGTAGCCACAACAACCGTGCAGCCCAGCTCACGGTTCACGCGAAACAGCGCGTGCAGAAAATTCTTCTCGGCAACGGGATCGAGCTGAGACGTGGGCTCGTCGAGCAGCAGCACGCGCGGGCTTAGCGTCAGAACGGCCGCCAACGACAGCAACTGTTTGCGACCACCCGAAAGCGTGTCAGTATCGCGGTGAAGCCAATCTTCCAGCCCAAAGAAATAGCTGGTCTCAGCTACGCGACGGCGCATCTCGTCGCGCGACACACCCAGATTCTCTAGGCCAAACGCCATCTCGTGCCACACGGTTTCGCACACGATCTGGTTCTCGGGATCCTGGAACACATAACCCACGCGCTCCGCCGATGCCCGCACGTCCATGTCGGCGACGGGCTCGCCCAGCACGCGCAGCTCGCCGGAGCGCGGACCCGCCGGAGCGATCTCGGGCTTGAGCAGCGACAGCAGCGTCGATTTGCCCGACCCGGTACCGCCAACAAGCAGCGCAAACGCACCTTGGGAAACACGCCAATCAAGTCCCTCGAGCACCGGTGCCTCGGCCCCGGGATAGGCAAAACTAAGGCCTCGCACCTCAATCGCCGGCGCGGCTGAGCCATATGCCACACCCGCCGCCGAGCTCCTATCAAACCGAGCCATCAGCCAAACCTCTTCTCATCAATCGCATGCAACGCGCAAGGCAGCACCATCCAGGCAGCGTACACGACATAGCCCGGCCATGGCGCCGGCACCGAGAGCTGCGGATAAAACGAATACTGCGTCGTCGCGGTCCACGCCACTGCCGCCGTGGCCACGCCAAACAACGCAAGCCCAACCAGCGCGGCAATGTCGCTGCGCCCCAGTCGATACCTCGCATACGTCGTACGACGCGTCGCGGCACCCCACCCGCGCGAGCGCATCGCGTCCGCACGCTCCAGCGAATCTTCCATGCCCCAGCCCATCAACACGCTCGACGCCCGCAGGCGCGAGCGCACGGGGTCGGCCGGCGCGCGGCCCGGCACGTCAATCGCATCTTGCACCGCCAGTACCGTGCGGCCGCGGCGCAAATACTGCGGGATAAGCCGCATGCACATCGAGATCATAAGCGCAATCACCGGTGCGGCATTGCCCAGCAGCGCGAGCACCTTGTCGTATTCGAGCATCGATGCCGCGGCCTCAAACCACAACACGCTCGCCACAAACAGCCCGCCCATGCACAGGCCGTATACCATGCTCTCCAGATACACCGCGCGCATGCCAATACGGAACAGCTCCGTCGAGCCCGAGGCGCTAAACAGCGGATTGAGCACCGCAACGATCAAAATCACCGGCAGCTGCCAGCGGAGTGCGCCCAGCGTGCGGGCAGCCCCACGCGTCGCAAATCCATACGCCAGCCCGCCCGCAAGTGACAGCGCAATCAGCACCGGCTGCATCGAGAACATAGTGAGCCCCAGCGTCAGCACTATATAGAGTGCCGGCACAGCCGGATGCGACATCGAGAATGCCGCGACGGGCTCGCCGCCAAACCCCTCTCGTATGTTGTCCACGGGTACCCCCGTCCCCTCGCTCAAACGACAGCTCCGCAGCACCGCCAACGCCGCACGCAAGCAGTGCAAACGCCACGCCGGCGACGCAAGCCTCAACCGCCGCAAACCAATCGTTACGCGCTCGTCATATGCCTGCGGTATCATATTGCGCCGTGTATCGTTTCCAAACACACGTCTCTATAACGTAACAGGAGATCACAT
>USFU01000153.1 GCA_900554135.1 uncultured Collinsella sp.
CATCGCGCCGAGAGTACTGCGGGGCCAGCCCGTGGGAGGCCAGGGCGCCGCTGACCGGTGGACGGCACCGAGCCGTCTGATGACATGAAGAAGGGGGAGGCCTCGCGCCCTCCCCCTTTTTTGTATCTCGGGCAATTTGTCTCACATAGTAGCTGTGTTTTATAACCCTCGTTTGTCGCATCTTCTGTGAACGGGCTACAATAACTTAGTCTGTGCGATATGGAGGTGAACATGGCTGAAGCTGGTATCGGCGTTGATATCGTCGAGATTTCCCGCATGAAATCAATTCTTGAAAAGACGCCGTCGTTTGCTCGGCGTGTGTTTACCGAAGAAGAGCGTGCGTATTGTGATGCATCGTCGCGTCCCGCTGCTCACTATGCCAGCCGCTTTGCTTCGCGCGAGGCGGTACTTAAAGCTCTCGGCACGGGTTTTAGTCAAGGCGTGGGTCGCAAGGATGTTTCGGTAACGCGTGATAAACTCGGCAAACCGAAGGCTCTGCTTTCTGGTCGTGCTCTCGAAATCGCCCAGGATTTGGGTGTTGTCGAGGTCGCTCTTTCTATTACCCTTACGGGTGACTTGGCTGTCGCTAATGCCATTGCAATCACCGAGGATGCTCGACCTAAGCCTAAGGAAGAAAAGGTGAGCAACAAGAAACGCGTTGCGCAGACATTTAAAGAGGCTCGCTCTGTTTTAGATGAGCTTGAGCAGCTGCAGAATTCAGCATTGACGGAGCACTTGGGCGATGCTTCGCAAGATACGCTAGGAGCATAGATGAAACCGGTTTTGAGTACCGAAGAAGTCGTTCGTCTCGAGGATATCATCGAACGCGAAGGGACTTCGAAGGCCGAGCTTATGGAGCTAGCGGGTGAGTTTGCCGCCAACGAGGTCTTGAAGCTCAATCCCGATCGGGTCCTTGTTCTGGTCGGTTTTGGCAACAACGGTGGCGACGGCTGGGTCGCGGCTGATATCTTGAGCCATAAGGGCGTTGACGTGGACATCGTGTCTCCGGTCGAGCCGGATGAGATTCCTGCCGCTCTGGCTCGCCATGTTGCCCGCCGTACCGCCGGTCGTGACGTGCATGTGTGTGTCGGTCCCTCGCGCGATGAGCTTGAGGTTTTGATCGATAAGGCCGACGTTGTTGTTGACGCTATTTTTGGTACCGGTTTCCACGGTGACTTGCGTGCACCGTTCTCCATCTGGATTCCGACAGTTAACGACTGCGCCGACCATGTGGTGTCCATCGATGTTCCTTCCGGTCTGAATGCCGAAACCGGTGTTGTCGACGACGACTGCATCCGTGCCGAGCGCACGGTCACGATGATCACGCCCAAGATTGGCCTCTACAGCGCTGATGGCCCAGAGTACGCCGGCGATCTGGTGTGCGGTGGCCTCTATGATCGCCTTGATGAGGTCATCGATGATGTCGACCATGCCGCCGAGATTGTCGAGCCCGGTGACCTGGTGGATTTCTTTGCTCCGCTGCCCACGAATATCGATAAGTATTCTCGCGGTTCCGTCCTTATTGTTGCCGGCTCGGCGCAGTATCCTGGCGCTGCTATTATGGCCGCCAAGTCTGCTGCCCGCGCGGGTGCCGGCTATGTGACTGTCGCGACGTCCGATGCGTGTGCCAATCTTATTCGTATGGCACTTCCCTCGATTCCGGTTTTTGCTATTCCGTCCGATTCCCGCGGCTCTTTTGGTGCCGCTGCTCGTATGACCGTGTGCGAGATTGCAAAGAAGTACAGCTGCGTACTGTGCGGTCCCGGCATGACGACGTCTGCCGGTGCCATGCAGGTGGTTTCGGGCTTGTTGGAGCTTGATGTGCCGCTGATCCTTGATGCCGATGCGCTCAACTGCCTTTCTAAGATTGCTATCGACGGTATCGATAGCAACCCTGAGATGTATCGCCGTGAGCAGCCACTCGTCATGACGCCGCACTATCGCGAGCTTTCGCGCTTGGTTGCCGGTGACGAGGTTAACGATCTGGGGACTGCAATCGCGGCCGCGCAGAAGGTTGTCTGGGCTGCCGGCTCCGACAATCTCGTGGTTATTGCCAAGGGGCCGACGACGGCTATCTGTGGCGTTGAGCGCGTGCTTTTGCCGCTCTCGGGTCCGGCGTCGTTGGCGACTGCCGGTTCGGGCGATGTTCTTGCGGGCATTTTGGCTGGCACACTGGCTACCATGCGTGATGAGATGGATCGCTGGGAGCTGCTGTATTCGTATGCCGTTGCGCTTCACAGTTACGCGGGTTTTGCCGCGGCGACGGAGTACGGTGAGAAGAGTGTTATTGCGACCGATCTGATCGACTTGATCGGTCCTGCCATGGAATTGGCGGCAAAGGATGCAATCGATGATCTAGGAATCATGGACGAAGGGTCGGATGACTAATCATGAATAAAGCCGATTTGACGCGCTGGTCCTGGGTTGAGATTGACCGAGGGGCGCTTCGCCGCAACACGAGGGCTTACAAGAACCTGCTCGATCCACGTCAGCGACTGTGCTGCGTGGTCAAGGCCGATGCCTATGGCCATGGTGCCGTCGAGTGCGCCAAAATCATGTACTCGGCCGGAGCCGACATGTTTGCCGTGGCGACGGTTAACGAGGGCGTTGAGCTCCGACAGGGCGGGATCACAAAACCCATCCTGATCCTGAGCGAGCCGCCTATCGAGGCCATTCCGACGTTGCTCGAGTTCGATATCATGCCTTCGGTCTATACGTCCGATTTCGCCCTTGCCTATGGCGAGTGCGCTGTCGCGGCAGGCAAGGTTGGTAAGTACCATCTAGCCATCGAGACGGGCATGAACCGCATCGGTGTTCACTACACGCAGGTGCTCGACTTTGTTCGTGGTATTAGCTTCCATCGCGGTATCCAGTGCGATGGCGTCTTTACGCACTTCGCCACGGCCGATGAACCTTCGGGTTGGGACTACAAACTGCAGTGTCAGCGCTTTACCGAGGCCGTTCAGGCCATTAAGGACGCGGGTTTTGAGTGCGGTATCGTGCACTGCGCCAACACGCCGTCCTCGATGCTCGACCCCTCGATGCATTTTGATATGATTCGCGCCGGCGTTGGCTTGTATGGCATGCAGCCGTGCGAGCTGAGCGGCCGCGTGATGCAGCTCGACCCCGTCATGAGCGTTCATGCGCGCGTGACGCGTGTGGCACATCCTGCGATGGGCGAGGGCGTGGGCTACGGATTTACCTATCGCGTGCCGCGCACACGCGTTCAGATTTGCACGCTGCCGATCGGTTATGCCGACGGCCTATCGCGTACGCTTTCCAATCGTATGGACGTGCTGTATCGCGGTGAACGTATTCGTCAGGTTGGTAACATCTGCATGGACCAGTTTATGGTCGCCATCCAGTCCAATCCGGCGCATGAGATTCCCGAAGCCGAGTATGGCGACGAGATGATCATTGTCGGCCGCGACGGTGATGCCGAGATCACCATGGACGAGATGGCGCGCCTGCGTGGCACGATTAACTACGAGGTTGCTTGCGGCTTTGGCATGCGTCTCGACAAGGTCTACGTGTAGGAGCCACTATGGGTGTCATGCACATCCCCGGACATAGTCACCAAGCGCCGCGCGAGGTTGCGCTCGAGGAGATTGAGGCTGTTTTAGGCGACTGCCATCTCTGCCAGCTCTATCAGTCGCGCCATAACATCGTGTTTGGCGTGGGAAACCCCCACGCCCGCGTCATGTTTATCGGCGAGGCGCCGGGGCGCAACGAGGATCTGCAAGGCGAACCGTTTGTGGGGGCGGCGGGCGAGGATCTCAACGGTATCCTGTCGCTGGCTGGCCTCAAGCGCGAAGACGTCTACATTGCCAACGTGCTTAAGTGCCGCCCACCGGGAAATCGCAATCCTCGGCCCGAGGAAGTGCTGGCCTGTTCACCGTTTTTGCGCGAGCAGATTCGAAGCATTTGGCCCGATATCATCGTGACGCTCGGTAACCCCGCGACGCACTTTGTGCTTAAGACCGAGATCGGCATCACCAAGCTGCGCGGCAGGTTCCATCAGATGGGACATTTTGTGGTGATGCCCACGTTCCATCCGGCGGCGGCGCTGCGTAATCCGGCGTGGCAGGAGCTGCTGGAGGAAGACTTTAAGATGCTGGGCGACTATCT
>USFU01000154.1 GCA_900554135.1 uncultured Collinsella sp.
TGTCTTTAAGAAACTTCATAACGCTCACCTACACCTTCTCGGGGACGTACTTGCCCAAGAGGCCGGCAGGCTTGACGAGCAGGACGATGATCAAAACACCAAAGACGATGGAGTTGGCAAGGCTCGTGGAAATGTAGGCCTGTGCCATCGCCTCGATGATGCCGATGAGAATGCCGCCGACAAAGGCACCGGGGATGGAGCCGATGCCACCGAAGACGGCGGCGTCGAAGGCCTTGATGCCAGGCATGGCGCCCGTCGTGGGCTGCAGCACCGGCGAGTAGGAGCACAGGAGCACGCCGGCGATGGCGGCAAGGGCAGAGCCGATGGCAAACGTCATCGAGATGGTGCGGTTGACGTTGATGCCCATGAGCTGAGCGGCGGCCTTGTCCTCGGACACGGCGCGCATGGCTTTGCCCATCTTGGTCTTACCTGTAAAGAACATCAGGCCGGCCATGATAACCAGGCAGGCGACGATGGTGACGAGCGAGACGGCGCTTACGTTGAACTTGGCCAAGAACTCCGGCACCTGGAAGGTGACGAGCGAAGTGAAGTTCTTGGGCGTGGCGCCCCACAGAAGCTGCGCGGCGTTCTGCAGGAAGTAAGACACGCCGATGGCCGTGATCAGAACGGCCAGCGGGCCTGCTTGGCGCAGCGGCTTATAGGCCAGACCCTCGATGAGAACACCGAGAACGGTACAGACCACACAAGAGAGAATTACAGATGCCCAGCCCGGGAGGCCGAGATACGACGTGGCGCAGAACGAGACATAGGCACCGACCATGATGACGTCGCCGTGAGCGAAGTTCAGCATCTTGGCGATACCGTAGACCATGGTGTAGCCCAACGCGATGATGGCGTAGACGCTGCCCATGGACAGGCCGTTGACCAGGTATTGGATAAAGACCGTCATGTTCCACATCCCCCTTTCGAATAGGTTTCCAGTTGATGTATGAAACAGGGACGTTACATCGTCCCTAGATACCAAGCAAGCAGGGAAGGCCAAAACCTCCCCTGCTTGGGATCAAAACCGCTCTATGTAAGGCGGCCAATTAGGCCTGTACGTACTTGCCGTCGGTGATGACGTACGCCGTGGGCTCCTTCTGGACCTGGCCCTTATCGTTCCAGGTAAGCTTGCCGGTCAGACCGTCAACGGTAATCTTGAGCATAGCCTTGGACAGCTTCTCGGCGACCTCGGTCGGATCGGCGTCGACACCAAGACCGGCCTCCTTGACGGCCTCGGCCACCGCGTGCACGCCGTCGTAGGCGTCGGCGGCAAACTGGTCGGGGGTATCACCGTACTTATCCTTGTAGGCGTTGACGAAGTCAGCGTTCTTCTCATCGTCGGCAGAGAACGGGGTCATGAGCAGCAGGCCCTCGGCAAGAGAGGTGTCGAAGCCCTCAACGCCCAGGATGCCGTCCATGCCATCGCAGCCCATCATCTTGACGTCGTAGCCCATGTCCTTGGCGTTCTTGAGCAGGACGGACGCCGGCGTGTAGTAGATCGGCGCAAAGATCATGGTGGCGCCGGCCTGCTTGGCCTTGGTCAGCTGGTTGGTAAAGCTCGTGGCGGAGTCGTCCTTAAAGGTCTCCTCGTCGACAATCTCGAGCTTGGACTCAGCGGCCTGGGCCTTAAAGGAATCTGCGATGCCCGAAGAATAGGCGTCGCCGGAGTTATAGAACAGCACGAACTTCTCGTCCGCATATTTCTCTGCCAGGAACTTGGCAGCGTTGACACCCTGGTTGGGGTCGGTGAAGCAAACCTGGAAGACGCAATCCTTGCCGTCGGTGACGTCCTCGGAGGACGCGGACGGGGTGATCATGAACGTCTTGGGGTCGTTACCGCACTCTGCGGCAACGGCAACCGACGCACCCGTGGTGGTCGGACCGACGAGGGCCTGCATGCCCCAGTCGAGCAGGGTGTTGAAGGCGTTGACGGCCTTCTCGCCGTCGGCCTGGTCGTCCTCGGCCTTGCTGGCAAGCGGCAGCTCCTTGGTGGAGAAGTCCTTGCAGCCAAGCTCGACGCCCTGGGTAACGGACTTGCCGTAGGACGCGTTGGCGCCGGTCAGCGGGCCGATGGTGCCGATCTTAAACGAAGCGTCGCCCGAAGCGGAACCGCTGTCGCCGCCGTTGGAGGAGCAACCAGCTAGAATGGACATCGCCCCCAGACCTGCTGCGCTCGCGATAACGCTCCTGCGATTCATAACAGGGTTCAATGACTTACCGGTGAGGCTCGACATGCGGCTCTCCTCTCAAATCTCGTCGGGTTTCGGTTACCCGACAGGCCATCCTTCGCCGTGTTCGGCGTTCGCAAAATAGTAGACGCTTTAGTTGAGAAAAGTGGCGATTATTTCAACTTTTCTTTTGTTTTGTCCGTTTATCCATAATTATGCGTATTTCTATTAGGTTATGCAGTTTAGCCACTTTATTGTGTGAAAGTAATGTTTCCGCTCTGTTACAAGCGTCCTTGCCCTGATTAAAACAGCCTCACCGGTCGCGTTTTGTACGCACCTATGCGGCGATGTACTTGCCGTCCTAAATCACCGAAGTCAGCGTTCTTCTCGCCGTCGGCGGAGAACGGTGACATGAGCAGCACACCCTCGGCAAGAGAGGTGTCGAAGCCCTCGGACCGTTCATGCCGTCTCTTGCGGTACAGGGCAAACCTTATGGTGCAAACGTTGACAGTTTGTTACAGAGTTCCGTTTGTAGCGAGCATGTTTCCAATGTTTCCGCAGCGTTTCGGGGGTGTCGTTTTGTGCGACTCCTGTTGCCTGGCGAGCACGCGCCCTCGGTTCACGCTAGAATGCACTCAACCTTTAAGCGGTTAATCCATCCATAAGATGCACGAAGGAGCTATCTATGAGCGAATCCCTGCGCACCGTGAACGTCGGTCTGATCGGTCTGGGAACCGTCGGCGGCGGCGTGGCCCGTCTGATCAAGAGCCACCACGATGAGTACCTGGCAGCCTACGGCATCGACCTTAAGCTGACCCGCGCCTGCGCGCTTGCCTGGGAGCAGGCCGAGGCAGCAGGCATTGAGCGCGAGGCCTTTACGAGTGACTGGCACGATGTCGTCACCGACCCCGCCGTCGACATCGTCGTCGAGTTGATCGGCGGCGAGCATCCCGCAACCGAGATCTTCACCACCGCCTTCGAGAACGGCAAGCACGTCGTCTCTGCCAACAAGGCCCTGCTGGGCCGTCATGTCGAGACGCTCGCCGAGAAGGCGCGCGCGTGCGGCGTGCAGATTAAGTGCGAGGCCAGCTGCGGCGGCGGCATCCCCATCGTGAGCACGCTCGAGCACGACCTAGTGGGCAACAAGATCCTGACCATCGCCGGCATTCTCAACGGTACCACCAACTATATCCTGTCGCGCATGGACGCCGAGGGCGCCGATTACGCCGACGTACTTGCCGACGCGCAGGCCAAGGGCTATGCCGAGGCCGACCCGTCCGCCGACGTCGACGGCTTCGATGCCGCCAGCAAGACGGCCATCCTCGCCTCCATCGGCTTTGGCACCCGCGTTACCACCGACGATGTGTACCAGCAGGGCATCCGTACCATCGGCGCCGAGGACATCGCCCAGGCCCGCGAGCTCGGCTACACCATTAAGCTGCTCGGTATCGCCCGCAACACCGACACCGGTGTCGACGTCCGTGTGCATCCCACGCTGATTCCCGCCGACCATATGCTTGCCAAGGTCAACGGCGCCATGAACGCTGTCTACGTGGTAGGCGACGCCGTGGGCGAGACCATGTTCTACGGTGCCGGCGCAGGCTCCTTCCCCACCGCGAGCGCCGTCGTGGGCGACATCCTGTCGCTCTCCGAGCAGATCAGCCGCGGCGTGGCTCCGCTGCCCGAGATTGAGCCCTATGGTCACAACCTCGCCTTTAAGCCCATGGACGAGCTCCAGACCAAGTACTATGTGCGCCTGAAGGTCGCCGACCGCGTGGGCGCCCTGTCCGAAACGGTCAACATCTTTGCCAAGCACAACATCTCGATCTCGCTCATCAACCAGGTCGAGGACGGCAAGTCGGGCGTCAGCGATGCCTGCTCGGTCATCTTCCTGACGCACCGCGCGCTCGAGAAGGACGTCCAGGCTGCCGCCGCCGAGCTTGCCAGCGTCG
>USFU01000155.1 GCA_900554135.1 uncultured Collinsella sp.
AAGGGCCAGCCGGTCCTGGTGGGCACCGTCTCCATCGAAAGCTCCGAGAAGCTGTCGGCCGCCCTTACCAAGCGCGGTATCGCGCACGAGGTCCTCAACGCCAAGCATCACGAGCGCGAGGCTCATATCGTTGCCCAGGCCGGACGCTACGGCGCCGTGACCATCGCTACTAACATGGCCGGTCGTGGTACCGACATCCTGCTGGGCGGCAACCCCGACGAGCTGGTGCGCGAACGCCTTGAGTACGAGGGCCTGACCATGGAGGACGTGACGCCCGAGCAGCTCGAGCAGTTTAACGCCGAGGCCAAGGAGACCTGCAAGGCCGAGCGCGAGCGCGTGCTTGCCGCCGGCGGCCTGACCGTCATCGGCACCGAGCGCCATGAGTCCCGTCGTATCGACAACCAGTTGCGCGGTCGCTCCGGTCGTCAGGGCGATCCGGGCGAGACCCAGTTCTACCTGTCGCTCGAGGACGACCTCATGCGCCTGTTCGGCGGCGACAAGATGGATCGTGTCTCCAAGATGATGGTCACGGCCGACATGGGCGACGACATGCCCATCCAGCACAAGATCATCTCCAAGGCCGTCGAGAGCGCCCAGCACAAGGTCGAGAGCATCAACTTCTCCATGCGTAAGAGCGTCCTCGAGTACGATGACGTCATGAACAAGCAGCGCCAGGTCATCTACGCCGAGCGTAACAAGATTCTGGATGGCAAGGACCTGACCGATCACATCACCGAGGTCATGCACGACACCGTGTACCGCTGCGTGCAGGAGTTCTGCACCAAGGACAGCCACGATGGCGAGCGCGATCTCGAGGGCCTGCGCAAGTGGGTCGTGGAGCTGACCGGCCATATCGATACGCCCAAGTTCCCCGACGAGGATTACGAGGCCCTTGCTGCCGATGTCCTGGCCTACGTTGAGAAGTGCTACAACATGAAGGCCGAGCGCCTGGGTGAGGACCTCATGCGCGAGCTCAACACCCAGGTCATGCTGCGCGTCATCGATACCCGCTGGATGAACTACCTGCAGGAGATGGACTACCTCAAGACCGGTATCGGACTGCGCGGCTTTGGTCAGCGCGACCCGCTGGTCGAGTACAAGACTGAGGCTTATGGTGCCTTCCAGATGCTCGTCGACACCATGTACGAGGATTACCTGCGCACCGTCCTGCGCATCGAGATCAAGGCCGCCCCGCAGGCCGTGGAGCACAAGGAGGACCCCGCGCTCGAGGGTGCGCGCTTCTCCGGCCCCGCCGACGTCGATGGCGACAACGGCAGCTCGGTGCTGCGCAAGCAGGCACAGGTTCAGGCTCGTACGGCCGTCCAGGGAGGCCCGGCTGCTGTCAACAACGGCGGCAAGGTGACCACCTATCGCAAGTCCGAGAGCGATGACCCTTATGTCAACGTGGGCCGCAACGACCTTTGCCCCTGCGGCAGCGGCAAGAAGTTCAAGTACTGCCACGGCAGGAATCGTTAATGGCCGAGGCTTTAGAGGTAACGCCCGCCGAGCTGGACGCGTTTGCGGACCGGCTCGGCGAGGTCGAGTCGTATCTTCATTTGGACGAGAAGCGCACGCGCGTGACCGAGCTCGAGGCCAAAAGCGTGGCCCCCGGCTTTTGGGATGACGCCGACGCCGCTCGCGCCACCATGGAGGAGATCGCTCGCGCCAAGGAAGATATCGCTGCCGTGGATACCGCGCGCGGCGAGCTATCTGACGCCCGCGCGGCGCTGGAGCTTGCCGAGGAGATGGGCGACGACCCCGATGCCGCCGCATTGCGCGAGGAGGCTGCCGCTACGGCAGAACGCCTGGCCCGCGCTATCGACGACCTCGAGCTTTCGAGCTGGTTTACCGGTGAGTTCGATCACGGCGACGCGATTGTGACCATCAAGCCCGGACAGGGTGGCCTGGAGGCGCAGGACTGGACCTTCATGCTCTTTAAGATGTACATGAAGTACTGCCAGCGTCGCGGCTGGAAGGTCACGATTAACGACTGCCCCGCGGCTGAGGTCATCGGCATCGACCGTGCGACCTTTACCGTCGAGGGCAAGGACGCGTTTGGCATGCTGCGCGCCGAGGCCGGCGTCCACCGTCTGGTGCGCATCAGCCCCACCGACGACAAGAAGCGCCGCCAGACCACGTTTGCCGGCGTCGAGGTCATCCCCGTGCTGCCTGACGATATCGACATCGAGATCAGCCCCGACGATATTCGCGTGGACGTGTATCACGCGAGCGGCCCGGGCGGCCAGGGCGTCAACACCACCGACTCCGCCGTACGCGTGACGCATTTTCCCAGCGGCATCGTTGTCACTTGCCAAAACGAGCGCAGCCAGATTCAGAACAAGGCCGCGTGCATGCAGATTCTCAAGGCCCGTCTGTACGAGATCGAGCTCGAGAAGCGCGCCGAGGCGCTCGACGAGATTCGTGGGCCCAAGACCACAATCGGTTTTGGTAACCAGATTCGCAGCTACGTGCTCTACCCGTATCAGATGGTCAAGGACCTGCGCACGGGCGTGGAGACCAGCAACGTCGAGGCCGTTCTCGACGATGGCGATCTGGATCCGTTTGTGATCGGCTACCATCGCTGGGCAACCGGCAACGCCGATGCGGAAACGCCGGACGCATAAGTCGCTGGATGGCTTCGGCCGTGGCAAAACCCATCGGTCGGACGGGTTTGTATCCAGAATAAACCCTGTACAGGGGTGGTTTTTGCCCGGCGAATCGCTAGAATCGAATAGAGCGAGAAGTTCAAAGCGCATCCGTTTGGGTGCGCTTTTTTGAGGGAGGTAGCATGGCATATCGTCTGGACATCAAGCGCATTCTTTCGATGAACTTCTTCCACGACCTGCCCCAGATTATGCTGGGGTGCGCCCTGGCAGCCGTCGCGACCGACCTGTTTTTGATCCCTAATGGCCTCGCTGCCGGCGGCGTTACAGGTCTTGCCACCATTATCCAGGCGGTCGGCGCCTCACACGGCGTGTCGCTGCCCGTCGGCATCCAGACTATCGTGATGAACGCCTTGCTGCTGCTGGTGGTTATGCGCGCGGGCGGTATGTTCTATGTGGTGCAGACGGCGACGGGCTTTGTGCTGCTGGGCTTTTTCACCGACCTGTTTGCCCCGTTTGTGGCACCGCTGGCTCATGCCGACCTGATGCTGCCGGCCATGTGGGGCGGTATCGTTACGGGCATTGGCTACGGCATGGTGCTGCGTGCCGGCGCCAATACCGGTGGTTCTGACACCATCGGCCAGATTATCTCGCGCAATACGTCACTGCCGGTGGGCTCAACCGTTATGGCGATCGATGTTGCCGTGTGCGCCTTGTCGGCCCCGGTGTTCTCGATCGAAAACGCGCTGTACGCCGGCCTTTCGATGGTCATTAGCGGTTATGTGATCGATGCCGTGGTCGATGGCGGCAACAAGCGCCGTATGGTGCTCATCATCTCGGACAATTTCCCCGATATCGCGGCCGACATCATGTACGGCCTGGGCCGCGGCTGCACCAAGTTTAGGGCGACCGGCATGTATTCGGGCGCCGAGAAGCCGGTGATCATGGTGATTGTGAGCCGTCGTGAGCTCAACACCCTTAAGACCATCGTGCGCGAACGCGATCCGCACGCCATCGTGACCGTTGCCGATGTCACGGAAACCTTCGGCGAGGGCTTTAAGGACATCAGCGCGTAGGCTGGAGCCAGGGTCGGTGGGACAAAATTATCAGTAGTGTTTGTCCCAGGTTCGATAGGTTCATCAACCTCGTTGCCGCAAGCGACCCTGGGACAAGCACTACTGATAATTTTGTCCCACCACTTCCTTGTCGATCGTCCCGCATCCAAAAGACGTTCACATTGATAAACCGTTTCATCAGGGCGTCTGCCTGCTCAATTGTTCAAATACTGATAAAAACTCTGGTAAAGCCTTCACTTTCCCGCATAATGGATGGCGTACGTGCATCGCGGCCGGGCTGGGACTACCTTCTGTGCCGTGCGCATCTTGTCTAAAGAGGATGAAAGGAAGGCACAATGAGCGACGAAGAGCTCAAAAAGGTTGCCAACGAGGTAAGGAAGGGCATCGTCA
>USFU01000156.1 GCA_900554135.1 uncultured Collinsella sp.
TCGGCACTCGACCCCGAGATCGTGGGCGAGGTGCTCGAGGTCATGCGCAAGCTCGCGGCCGACGGCATGACCATGGTCGTCGTCACGCACGAGATGGCCTTTGCCCGAACCGTGTCCGACCGCGTGGTCTTTATGGACAAGGGCGTGGTGCTCGAGGACGCCGCGCCGGCCGAGCTCTTCGGCAACCCCAAACACCAGCGCACTCGCGAGTTCCTCTCGCGTTATCTCGAGGACAAATAACCGACCGCAAACGTTTATGTGGCAGGGCCGCTCCGGTGGGGCGGCCCTCGTCATCACAATCGAAAGGATGTCATGGCCGAGGTTTGGCGCTTCTTTGCGCATGAGGACGATTTTGCCGATATAGACGAGGCCGGCGCGTGCGAGCGCTTGGGCCGTGTGCTGTCGTTTCCGACCATCTCGAGCATGGATGCCGAGGCGGTGGATTGGCAGCCCTTCGACGACCTGTGCGCGTATATGCAGCAGGCGTGGCCGCGCGTGTTCGCGGCGGGCGAGGTCGAGCTTATCGACCATTCGCTATTGGTGACGCTTGCCGGCAGCGATCCGGCTCTTAAGCCCATTATGCTCATGGGCCACATGGACGTGGTCCCCGTGGTGCCGGGTACCGAGGCCGACTGGACGCACGCCCCCTTTAGCGGGCACGTGGACGGCACCTACATCTGGGGCCGCGGCGCGATCGACATGAAGGACCAGGTCGCAGGTATTCTCGAGGCTGTCGAGTATGCGCTGGCGCACGGTTGGCAGCACGAGCGCACACTGCTGCTGGCCTTTGGCCAGGACGAGGAGACGACGCAGTACGGCGCAGGCGCCATCGGCCGCGTGCTCGAGGAGCGCGGCATTGAGCTTGAGTACCTGATCGACGAGGGCGACTACCGCATCGTTCCGGCTGCCGAGTACAGCGCGGGCGAGGGTTGGCTCATGCACGCCGACCTGGCTGAGAAAGGTTATGCCGACATTGTGCTCAAGACAAAGAGCGCGGGTGGACATTCTTCCAACCCCTACGGCGGCACGTCGCTCGAGGTGCTCAGTCGTGCCATCACCGCAATCTGCGATATCGAGTGGCCGACGCGCGTGACCGACTTGCTTGCCGCCCAGCTCGTCGAGTTGGGGCTCTACACGGCCGATGAAATTGCCGCCAACGGGGGCGCCATTGTCCGCGATTGCCTCGCCAGCAAGAAGCTCTATCCGCTGGTGACGACCACCTGCGCACCCACGCAGATCGAGGGTGGCAGCACCGGCGCCAACGTAATGCCGCAGGATATGTGGGCCAACATCAACTTCCGCATGCTCGAGGGCACGAGCGTGGCCGACGTTGTGGCGCGCTGCCGTGAGGCGGTTGCCGGGGCGGACCTTGCCGGTCGTGTCGAAGTGGAGCTGGGCCCCGGCAGCTCCGAACCCTCGCCGTCCCCGCGCATCGGTGGTCCCGGCCTCGAGGCGGTTCGCTCCATCGCCGCCCGCTATTTCCGCGATCCAAAGGGGGCGGACGAAAACGGATCGAGCGCGGCGGACGAGGGCCCCGTCCGCATTGTGCCCTCAACCGTGATCGGCGCGACCGACGCTGCCAACTACCAGCACATTTGCTCCGAATGCATTCGTTTTTCGGCGTTTGTGGTCGACGATGACGAGTGCGATCGCGGTGTCCACGGCACCAACGAGCGCATCACCCGCCGCGCCTACCTCCAGGGCATCCGCTTCCTCGTCGCTCTACTCCAAACGCTCTAGCCAAAAAGCAAGCCCTTGGTGCAATGGGGTCAGGTTTGTTTGCACCAATCATTCCGTGCGGGTTATATGCAGGTTTGCCTGGGCACGCTATCATATTTGGGTTAGACCGCAACTATGTACCCCATACGCGAAGGGATGCGCATGTATCTGAAGATCGACATGTTCTAGCCGGGCTTACCCCCGCAGTGGCGCCGCGCGCCCCATCAACTCTGCCGATTTTCACCTTCACGCATATAAAGGAGTCCCGCCATGCGCGACAAGCTCGAAAAGATTATCAAGGCCTACGAGGAGCTCGAGAAAAAGCTTTCCGACCCGGCCGTCGCCTCCGATATCAAGGAGTTCACGCGTCTCAACAAGGAGTACGCGCACCAGTCCGACCTCATCGCTGCCTCGCGCGAGTACATCGGCGCGCTCGATGACATCGAGGCTGCCAAGGAAATGCTCCACGATACTACCGATGCCGATGAGAAGGAGATGCTCCAGATGGACATCTCCGAAAACGAGGCCAAGCTTCCCCAGCTCGAGGAAGACATTAAGTACATGCTCATCCCGAGCGACCCCAACGACGACAAGAACACCATCGTCGAGATTCGCTCTGCCGCTGGTGGCGACGAGGCGGCCATCTTTGCCGGCGATCTGTACAAGATGTATCAGCGCTTCTGCGAGTCGCGCGGCTGGAAGACCACCGTGCTCGACTCCAGCCCCAGCGAGGCCGGCGGCTTTAAGTCCATCGAGTTCAAGGTCGAGGGCGACCGCGTCTACTCCGTCATGAAGTTCGAGTCCGGCGTGCACCGCGTCCAGCGCGTTCCCAAGACCGAGTCCCAGGGCCGTATCCAGACCTCCACGGCGACCGTCGCCGTACTTCCCGAAGCCGAGGAGATCGACGTCCAGATCAACCAGTCCGACCTGCGCATCGATACCTACTGTGCCTCCGGCCCTGGCGGTCAGTGCGTTAACACCACCTACTCCGCCGTGCGCATCACCCACCTGCCCACCAACACCGTGGTGCAGTCGCAGGAACAGCGCTCCCAGATCCAGAACCGCGAAGTCTGCATGCAGATGCTGCGCGCCCGTCTGTACGAGATGGAGCTCGAGAAGCAGCAGGCAGAGCTCGGTGCTGAGCGCCAGAGCCAGATCGGCCACGGCAACCGTTCCGAGAAGATCCGTACCTACAACCAGCCCCAGGACCGCGTGACCGATCACCGCATCGGTTTCAACTCCACCTACAATGGCGTCCTCCTGGGCGACCAGCTCGGCACCGTCATCGAGGCGCTCGCCGCCGCCGAGCGTGCCGAGAAGCTGGCACAGGCTGTGTAACGGGTTACGCGGTTTTACCAAACCGCGTAACGAGTCGACGCTGCAAACGCCCCTAAGCGGCAATCTGACGTTCAATCGTCGGTCGCGTACCGAAGTACGCTTCCCTCCTCTTTCACGTCACCTTGCTCGCTTAGGGGCGTTTTCGCTGACTTATGCTCAACCTGCGGCGCCTTAGATGTAGTCATTGGGGACGTTCTTAAATGACTAGGTTGGGTACATTGCTTTGAGATGTTATTCAGTCGGCTGTTATGGCATTTGAGCTGCTTACCTGCTTAAGGTAATTGACGGCATAAGTCCGCTATCGAAAATATTGCTCAAAATATCGTTCAAGAAGTCGCGGAGCGATTTTTGATGGGTCGTGCGTCAAGCGATGTGGCAAGTTCTTGGTTAGATATTGGTCAGTTTTGGGGCAACCTTGCCAAAAGCTTGACGAATGCAAATTTAGACGTCAGCGAATGAACGCTTTGAGCGAGCTCGGTGCAAAATTCTGGGCTGATTCTCGATAATCGCCTTCAATCGCCCCTTGCCAAGCGCTGGCCTCGCTTACAATCTGCTCCGACATTCGCGCGCCGTCCGGCGCTTAAGAGGGGAGGGCCCCATGGCAAACGAGATTTGGACCATCAAGCGTTGTCTCGAGTGGACCAAGGAGTACCTGGCCGAGCGCGGCGAGGAGCACCCCCGTCTTTCTGCCGAGTGGCTGCTGTGCGCCGCCACGGGCCTGGCGCGCATTGACCTATATATGCGTATGGACGAGACGCTTAACGCGGCCCAGCTCGAGACCATGCATGCGGCCGTTGTCCGCCGCGCTAAGGGCGAGCCGCTGCAATACATCACGGGCAGCACGCAGTTTCGCATGATCGACGTCGCGTGCGCCCCCGGTGTGCTCATCCCGCGCCCCGAGACCGAGATGCTCGTCGAAGAAGTTCTGAACTATCTGGATGCCGAGGTGCTGAGCCCCGAGGCCGCTGCCCGCCAGCGCGTGGAGCTGCCTTGGAACGATGA
>USFU01000157.1 GCA_900554135.1 uncultured Collinsella sp.
ATGACCACGATCAGTGCCATAACGGCAACAATAATCAGGTCAAAGCGGCGACGCTTGCGCGGATTCGCCCAAATGCTCGACAGACGCAGGAGCTGCGGTTTATAGACAAATCCAATGCTCAACAAAATGGCCTGCGCCGGAAAGAACAGGGCATTAAAGTACAGCTGATACTTGTAGGCCAGCGTGCCTTCCATCACGAACTTGGGCATGCTCTCGATAAGGTTGAACAGGAACAGCGCACCAAAGAGCGGGGCGCACTGGACAAACA
Organism: uncultured Collinsella sp.; assembly: GCA_900554135.1. The sequence goes on from USFU01000157.1 coordinate 269, forward strand.
GGTGGCCAGCCTCGCGCAGACTTATGCGGCGTGATTTTTCGGTTTCGAGCAGGGCGAGCGGGGCGGTGACAAGCACGAGCGAGGCAATCGCGGCGATGCCCATGGCCATGGTCGCGATGGGCATGCTGCGCGTGAGGAACAGTGTCACGCTAAAGACCGCGATGACGCCAGCGGAACGCAGCGTTTGGCTCATGCCGGCCAAATAGAGCTTGTCGGCCTGCTGCAGGCGGCCCTCGTACACGTCGGCGATGCCGTCGATCACCTTATAGAGGTAGACGCCCAGGCCGATCGTGGCCATCTGTGCATCGTAGCCGCGGGCGCTGCTGTACATGAGGCCGCAGCCTAGGGCGAGCGCTCCGCAGAGCCAGCGGTTGAGTTGGTAGGAGGCGAAGGACGTCTTTTCATCGATGTCCGAGACCTGAAAGTTGCGCACGCCGTAGTTGCACGCGATCATGATGAGCGTGCCGGTGACAAAGGCGATGGAGAACTTGCCGGCCTCCTCGGCGCCCACGAGCTGCGTCGACACAATGGTGAGCAGGGGAAACGCGAAGCCCCATACGGCGGTGCCCAGGGTATTCCAAAGGTAGTCGCGACGGGTGGCGTGATCTTCGTACTCGGCTTCTTGCGTGGAGAAGCCGCCGCCGTAGACGGCTCCGAGCAGGCGGTTCCACCAGGCATTGACCATGCGGTGGATGGGGCCGGGTTGGCGATCGCGCTCGCGGCGACGGCGTGTGGCCTGACTGCTGTCGGGACCGCCGGCGTTACGCTGGCTTAGCTCTTGGATGCGCGCGAGCTCTTCGGCCGTGTGGGAGGCAGGGAACAGGCCGTTCTCGATGCGTCCGCCCTGTCCGTGCGCCCCACCCAATACGGCGGGGTCGGCGACGCCATTGCGGCGGGCGATGGCGCGGCGGATGCTATCGAGGGGCGAGATGCTCAAGGCGGTTCCTTTCTCTTGCTGCGTTCTAGTATAGTCGCGGTGGTATCGATTCGTGTTTTTGAACAGGTTGTTCAATAATTTCGGCGGGCGGCTGTAATTTGTCGGTAAACGTGCGGTATCCTGTTGAAGTTTTGTGACCCCCCGATGCCGCTTGCGCGGTACCAAGGAGTTTTTACCCATGGATGTCGCTGCGTTTTTGCTGGCTCTTGTGCCGATCATCTGGCTCGTCGTGATGCTGCTGTGCTTTAAATGGCCGGCTTGGAAGGCCGCCATTGGCTCGTTCGCCCTTTCGTGCGTGCTCGCCTTTGCGTGGTGGCATTTGCCGGCGGCGCAGATAGCCACGGCCTCGCTCGAGGGCTTTTTGATGGCCCTGTGGCCCATCGTGCTCGTAATTATCGCCGCGGTGTTCACGTATAACCTGTGCGTGCGCACGGGTGCCATGGACGTGATCGGCGGTATGATCACCTCCATCAACAGCGATCGTCGTCTGCTGGCGCTGCTCGTGGCCTGGTGCTTCGGCGGTTTTATGGAGGGCATGGCCGGCTTTGGTACCGCCGTTGCCATTCCCGCCGGCATGCTCGCGGGCCTTGGTTTTGAGGCCGTGCCTGCCGTGCTCATTTGCCTGCTGGCCAACGGCGTGCCCACGCCCTACGGCTCCATTTGCATCCCCACGGTGTCCGTTGCCGACCTGGTGGGTCTGGATTCCCTGCACCTGGCGACCGTTCAGCTGATGCAGCTTGCGCCGTTTTTTGTGGTGATGCCGCTGCTCATTGTGCTGGTCGCGGGTCGCGTGGCCGACGATCAGGGCAATGTTGCGAGTGTGGGCGAGCGCCTGCATGGCGTGGCCGGTATCGCGCTGCTCTCTGGCGCGTCCTTTGCTGCCGCGGCCCTGGTCGTCGCCATGTTTGTGGGCCCCGAGCTTGCCGTGGTCGTGGGCTCCATCGTGTCGCTTGCGCTGACCGCCGCGCTTGCCATGCGCGCCGAGAAGTCCGGTCACCTGGACGCGCGCTTCCATATGAATATCGAGTCCGGCGAGCAGCTTACCGTTAAGTCGGCGCTTTCGGCCTGGTCGTGCTTCATCCTGATCTTTGTGCTGCTGCTGGGTACCTCTAACCTGGTGCCCGCCGTGCATGCCGCGCTCGCGCCGTTTGCGAGCCACGTGCGGGTGTATTGCGGCGAGAACCCCGGTACGCTTACGTTTTCTTGGATCAACACGCCGGGTGTTTGGATTTTCCTGGCGGCGTTTGTCGGCGGTGCGATTCAGGGTGCCTCGCCGCGCCTGATGGGTGAGGTGCTGGCCGCGACCGTCAAGCAGATGATGCCGACGGTAATCACGATGCTTTCGGTGCTGGGCTGTGCCAAGGTGATGGGTTATGCGGGCATGATCTCGTCGATCAGCGCGTTCTGCATTGCTGTCGCCGGTGGTCTGTACCCGATTCTGGCCCCGTGGATCGGTGCCGTCGGTGCGTTCGTGACCGGTTCGGGCACGTCCTCGGGCATGCTGTTTGGCCCCATCCAGAGCCAGGCCGCTACGGCGCTGGGCGTGAGCGACTACTGGATGGTCGCGCTGAACGCCCTGGGTGTCGCCGCCGGCAAGATGATCTCGCCGCAGACGCTCGCAATCGGTCTGGCTGCCGTCCACGTGCGCGGCAAGGACGCCGAGCTCCTGGGCGCGGTGCTGCCCTACGCCGCCGGCATGCTGGTCCTCATGAGCGCGATCGCTATGCTCGGCCAAAACATGCCGCTGTAGCGCAACTAGTCATCGGGGACGTTCTTAAACGACTAGTCGCCGGGGACAGTCTTCGGATTATGATCGCTGGGGCCGTTTGGCATTGTCTGGCATCGGCTGACGGGGTGTTTGGGAATGGCCCTGTGCAAAAAACGTCAAATATGAGTACTGCTACTACTTTGGTAACAGCGATTTTGATCCATTTGGCGGCTAATCGACCCGTCGTGCAAGCATAAGTGCAGCCATATCTCCCCAAATGTTGAATAAAAGGGCACCCTAACGAGATTTAATTCCGTTAGGGTGCCCTTTTTGTTTGAAAATATATGTGACAACAAAGGCAACAGTACTCATATTTGTCATATTTTGCACACCGTCCCCGGACGGACATCGAAAACAACTCCAACCCGGCACTTGGGGACACTCCTTGGCTGTTGCCTGTTCAAGAGTGTCCTCAACGACTAGTCGTTTAAGAACGTCCCCAATGACTAGGCCGCTTGCGTGCGATTTTTGACCGTTGGGCGGGCTTGCCGCCCTTGCCGCAAAAACGTTTTTGCATATCGGGTACAACGGGCTTTACGTGAGTAAAGTGCGCGCCGTGTCCACGTGTCGCGCTTTTAAAGGAGGCCCCATGCCAGGTGTTACCCCTGCAGAAGTTCTGTCCAACTTTGGCATTACGCTGGTCGAAGATCCCGCCGAGAATCAACCCCGCCTGCTGGTGGACCTGCCGGCGGCAGAGCTCGTCGAGCATGCCATTCGTCGCGAAGAAGGCCGCATGGCCTCCAACGGCGCACTGGTGATCGAGACGGGAGAGCGCACTGGCCGCTCGCCCAACGACCGCTTTATCGTCGACACGCCCGACGTGCACGACAAGATTGCCTGGGGTGCCGTCAACCGCCCGCTTTCTGTCGAGAGCTACGAGACCATCAAGGCCGGTATCGTCGACTATCTCAACGAGCGTGATGTGTTCGTCACCCGCGGCATGGCCGGCGCCGACCGCAACCACACGCGCCGCCTGCTCGTCGCTTGCGAGCGTGCCAGCCAGGCGCTCTTTATTAAGCAGATGCTCGCCCGCCCGCTCGCTCGCGAAATCGCGCGCACCGGTGAGCCGGACTTTTGCGTGCTCGC
>USFU01000158.1 GCA_900554135.1 uncultured Collinsella sp.
CTCTCGTCGATGTAATCGGCAATGGTAATGTCGGCCGTGATGACGGTGATACCGTCGCGCTGATCGAGGAGCCGGACGAACTCGAGCGCCGTGGTGCCCGAGTCGACGAGCAGCGTGTCGCCGTCATTGACGAGCTCGATGGCGCTTTGCGCGATGGCCTGCTTGGCGGCGACGTTGACATTGATGCGGCGATCCTGCGTGGAAACGGTCAGGCGTTTGTGGAGCGATACGGCACCGCCATGCGTGCGGCGCAGCTTGCCTGCTTCGGCGAGCGCGTCAAGGTCGGCGCGGGCGGTGACGGAGGACACGCCAAAGGTCTGGGCGATTTCTGCTACCTGCACCGAGGCATTATGATCGAGCATTTCCAAAATGGCGGTACGGCGTTCGTCGGCAAAGGCACGGTTGGTGGCTTGGGCCATGCTTGCTCCATTCTCGGCTAAATTTGCAGGAATTGTGTTGACTCTATTTTCGTTCATTTTCTTTTTGAGTAAGAAAATACCTTTCGATTACTTATCTTTTCTATAAAAGAAAGACGCTGAACGCCCAAAATTCAATATCGAACATGTTCACTCGGCTCAAATTTCTTCCGTTTGCTTTTCAAAAATGACTGTATTGACCTGCATGGGCTCAATATCTCGCACGTGCAAAGCTGCTGAATTTCATACAATGAGCGCAGCAAAACGCAAGGTAAAACGCCTTGTGAACAACTACGCCCGATGTCCAGATGCGGGCGAGGGAGAGGAGCAAACGCTCATGGCACTTGTTACCACCGAAAAGATGCTCAAGGACGCTCAGGCCGGCCACTACGCTGTTGGCGCGTTCAACGTCGAGAACCTCGAGTTTGTTATGGCCGTTCTGGCCGCTGCCGAGGAGACCAAGTCCCCCGTCATCATGCAGACCACCCCGGGCACCATCAAGACCGCTGGTCTGGACTACTTCTACGGCATGGTCAAGGCTGCCGCCGAGCGCGCTTCCGTGCCCGTTGCCCTGCACCTCGATCACGGCGACGGCTATGACCGCTGCATGCAGGCTTTCCGCACCGGCTACACCTCTGTCATGATCGACGGCTCGCACGAGTCCTTCGAGGACAACATCGCCCTGACCAAGTCCGTCGCCGATGCTGGCCGCGCCATGGGCGTGCCCGTCGAGGCCGAGCTCGGTAAGGTTGGCGGCAAGGAGGACGACGGTCCCGCGGTTGAGGGCGAGAGCCCCTACACCGATCCTGCCGAGGCCAAGGAGTTCGTCGAGCGTACCGGCTGCACCTCCCTCGCTATTGGCGTTGGCACCAGCCACGGTGTGTACACGAGCGATCCGCACATCGAGCAGTCCGTGGTCAAGGCTATCCGCGACGCCGTCGACGTGCCGCTGGTTCTGCACGGCACCTCCGGTGTGCCCGATGAGCAGGTTGCCGAGGCTGTGAAGAACGGCATCTGCAAGGTTAACTACGCCACCGAGCTGCGTCAGGCCTACACCAAGGGCTTCATGGCCTACATGGCCGAGAACCCCGCCTGCTTCGATCCCAAGAAGCCGGCCAAGGAGGGCATGCGTGAGATCACCGAGCTGGTTAAGATCCGCATGACCAACCTCAATTCTGTGGGCAAAGCAGAGTAACAGCAAGGGTACTCCGACTCGCTACATATCCCGGGGAGGGATGAGGGCTTAGTTCCCCAATCGTCCTCGGGCATGCAAAAAGCCTCGCTGCGCACTTCGTGCGGCGAGGCTTTTTGCCCCCTGCGGAAAGATTGGGGAACTAAGCCCTCGTCCCTCCCAAGTTGACCTTCTCGAGGTCGTCGCCCTTGTGGCGTTAGGTCTGAAAATAATAAGAAGCCTTCGCGCTGCGGAATGATTTTGGAAACCAAGTACGGGACCCGCCCAAACCGTCCTGCTCAATCGCCCTTGTGGTGTTGGGGCTGAAAGGGTGGGACGCGTGAGTTATTTGGTTGTTAGGGTTAGTAGGTCGTTGGGGGTTTTGAGGTTGTAGGTGGCGTTTGGGATGTCTTGGTGTGATCCCCATGCTGCTCTGGCAAAACTGACCCCTGCCGAAGTTGCGCATTGTTCGTCGTAGACGGTGTCGCCCACGTAGACGACGTTGCCAGGATTCGCGCCCGTACGCCGGAGATATTCGAGCATGGGAGCGGGTGCGGGTTTATGTTCGGTTGTGTCTTCGACAAGGATGATGTGCTCAAAATACTTATCGAAGCCAAGGGGCGCAATTTCTTCTGCGTATTCGTCGCGCGCACGTGAGGAGACGATGCCAAGTTTGCAGCCGTTGTCGGAGAGTGTTGCGATGACTTCAAGCAAACCTGGAAACACGCTGATGGTGCTTTTAAAGCTGGCGGCAACTTGGCACCAGCGATCCAACGTTGCCTGCGAGTAGATTCCAAGTTTCTCAAGGGCATCCTTGCCGGGTATGCCGAGGGCAAATTCAAGCTCGTGTCGGGGGAGCGTTTTGCCGGTCTCTTCTTGGACAATCTGGACAAGCGATGATAGAACGCTTTCTTCTGTATCTGCCAATGTCCCATCAACGTCAAATACGATATGGTCAAAGTGCTTCATATGGTTGCTCCTCTCTGTTGTTTGCCTGCAAGTTTGATGCGGTGACAGAAGAAAGGCTAGCGGGATTTCTGCCTGGTGCTATCGAGATTCTGCCTCGCTGCTCGATAGCTCGAAGGAGTGCACCCCATTTGTTCTTTAAATACCTGGCCAAGATGGCTTGCTGTCGCAAAGCCGCATTGGCGCGCGACCGTCTGTACCGTTCGCGTGGTGTGTGCCAAGAGCTTGCAAGCACGGTTTACGCGGTATGCGCGCAGATATGCCGCCGGGGTCGTTCCTGCGCAAGCTTCGATAATGCGGTAACACTCTCTTTCGCTTACGCCGGCTGCAGATGCCATCTGGGGCACATCTATAGCGGCTGCATAGTTTGCGCGGATAAAGTCCAGGATTGCCTTGAACTGTACGTCGCGGCTGGTCATCCAAGAGGCGCCGTCGGAGGAAAAGAGCGGTTCGGCCTTGGCGTAAATCTGAATCCAGAGCTCTGACAAGTTATTTCGAAGCGCCATCTCGTTCTGCGGCCGTTGAAGGTCGTGGCTAAAGGAGCTCTTCAGCAAATCGATAAAGGGCATATCGTCGGGGTTGGTGGGCGACCATTTGAGCACATCGACGCCTCGACATTGAAGTAATGGATTGATGTAGCACTTTTGGAGACGTCCCGCGGGATCGCCGAGCATCGACGGCTGAAAGATATGCAGCATTTGAATGGCTGGCGCCGAATTGGGTGATTGCAGCGTGCTGTGCAAAACGCCGCCGTTGATAAAGCCGGCGGACCCTTCCTCAAAGCGTACGTGCTCATGAGCCGCGCGCGTTCGATAGTCAATCGCTCCCTGCTCCATGTAGAAAAGCTCAACCTCGGAATGCCAGTGCCAAGGGATGGAATTGCCCGGATAGCGAGCGAATTCTGCGCGTTCGGCAATATAGGGCCAGTCTTCGGCGGTCTCGGGAAACGCTTCCTCGCGTCCTCCGCGGTGCAATTCTATGTGATCCATGTTTCGCATGGCATCAGTATAAAGCGCGATGGGCTTAGATTGCTCTTGCCTGTTCGGGGAACGCCTTGTCTAGGGATGCTTGGAGCTTTTCGAACGATGCTCGCAAGTTGTGGCTCTGGTCGGTTGAGCGTTTGGCTTTTGTGATGGGGGAGTCGAGGAGGCTGTTTCTCTGTGTCGGGGGGAAGGAGAAAAGGTCTGCATGTTTTAGGGATGGCTGCTGTGTTGCGTCATTGGAAGAATGCATGCTTATGCGGCCTCCTCGATGTCCACCAAAAGGTTGCGCACGGGGTGTGCTGCTAGGTCCCGTGCGTTGGCAGTATTATGCCGCGAGCGCAGATAAGGAAGTGCTAAAGAAAGGCTTAATCAGGTTTGATGTAACCATGAAACCGCAGGTCAAAGCTATTGCATAACACTCTTGAAAGGTTTTGGACTTAAGCGCTTTCTAAGGTTTGTGACGTGGATGTGGCGCGGACGTGCGGAGCGTGTGAATGCTCGCTGTTAGCGCTGCGGCTCT
>USFU01000159.1 GCA_900554135.1 uncultured Collinsella sp.
ATCGACCGCAATCAAGAAAGGAGAGATGCCGAGTGAGGATTCTCAAGCTCTTTAAAAAGCATATCCTGGCACTGTTCGCAGCTATCGTACTCATCGTAATCAGCTGCAACGCCGATCTGGCGCTGCCTACCTATATGAGCGACATCGTCGACGTGGGCGTGCAGCAAGGCGGTATCGCCTCGCCCGTACCCGACACCATCCGCGCCGAATCGCTCGACGACCTCGAACTCTTTATGAGCGCCAAGGACGCCAAAGCTGTGGAGGCCGTGTTTAGTAAGGCGGACAATAACGGTATTCGAACGTACAAGGGCACCGAGGAGGAGCGCGGCGGCGGCAAGATTGCCGACATCATGAGCCTGCCCGAGACTGTCGTCCTTTCGTTCAACCAGGGCATCGACGCCGACTCCATGGGCGACATGACCGGCGCATCCACCGAGGCAAGCGATGGCGGCGCCGCCCAAGCCATGCCCACCCCCGAGCAGATGGCAGCGATGACGCCCGAGCAGCTCGCCGAGATGCAGCAGAAGGCCGCAGCGGCGCAGAACATGCAAAAGCAGATTGATGCCGATGGCGGTAAGATCACCATGAAGAGCCTGCGCCTAGGCGTTGAAGGCGGTCTTATCGATCAGGGCAAGCTCGTCGAGGGCGCCAACGATATGGCAGACAAAATGGGCTCCATGTCGGGCTCCATCGTGACCCAACGCGCCGTGAGCTATGTGCAGGACGAGTACAAGGCGCAGGGCATCGACCCCGCCGACGTGCAGAACGCCTACCTGGGCCGCATGGCGACCACGATGTTTGGTCTGTGTCTGGTATCGTTCGTCGCCACCATCCTGACCGGTGCCGTGGCTTCGCGCACCGCCTGCTCCATCGCCCGCGACCTGCGCCGCGAGACCTTCAACAAGGTTATGCACTTCTCGCCGGCCGAGGTGGGCAAGTTTAGCCAGGCCTCGCTCATCACCCGCTGCACCAACGACATTCAGCAGATTCAGATGGCCGCAACCCTGTTTATCCGCATGTGCCTGATGGCTCCCGTCATGGGCATCGTCGCCGTCATGCGCGTCCTGGCCAACCACACCGGCCTGGAGTGGACCATCGCTGTGGCCATCATCGCGGTTTCGGCTGTCGTCGGCGTGCTCATGGGCCTCACCATGCCCAAGTTCAAAAAGATGCAGAGCTTTGTTGACCGCGTGAACCTTACCGCCCGTGAGCTGCTCGACGGCCTTATGCCCATCCGCTCGTTCAACCGCGAGGAGCATGAGCTCGAGCGTTTTGACAAGGCTTCGCTCGACCTGATGACCACGCAGCTCTACACCAACCGCGCCATGAGCTTTATGATGCCACTCATGATGCTCGTCATGAACTGCATCACCGTGCTTATCGTCTGGTTTGGCGCGCAGGGCGTGTCCGACGGCGTGATGCAGGTCGGCAACATGATGGCGTTTATCTCCTACACCATGCAGATCGTCATGGCGTTTATGATCCTCACCATGGTGTCGGTCATTCTGCCCCGTGCCGAAGTCGCAGCCGAGCGCGTGGAAGAGGTCATCACCTGCCCCACGAGCATCAACGACCCCGTCTCGCCCAAACTGCCCGCGGCCAGCGCGCCGCGCGGTGAGCTCACCTTCCGCGACGTGAGCTTCCAGTATCCCGATGCCCGTGCCGACGTCATCAGCGGCGTAAACTTCACCACGCACGCCGGTCAGATGCTCGGCATCATTGGTTCCACGGGCTCGGGCAAGTCCACACTTGTGCAGCTGATTCCGCGCCTGTACGACGTCACGGGCGGCAGTATTTCGCTCGACGGCATCGATGTGCGCGATATGACCCTTTCCGAGCTACGCCGCCGCATTGGCTATATCCCGCAGCAGGGACGCCTGTTCTCGGGCACCGTCGAGAGCAACCTTAAGTTTGCCGGCGACATGGTGAGCGACGAGGACATGCACCGGGCGGCACGCATCGCCCAGGCCGAGGACTTTATCGCCGAGCGCGAGGGCGGCTACGACTCCCCCATCAGCCAGGGCGGCTCCAATGTTTCGGGTGGTCAGCGCCAGCGTCTGGCCATCGCCCGCGCCCTGGCCAAGAAGCCCGAGGTCGTGGTGTTCGATGACTCGTTTAGCGCGCTTGACTACAAGACCGACGCGCGCCTGCGCGAAGAGCTGGCCAAAAACGTCACCGACGCCGCGCTCGTGGTTGTGGCCCAGCGCATCGCGACCATCATGCACGCCGACCAGATCATCGTGCTCGACGACGGCCACGTAGTGGGCACCGGCACGCACGAGGAGCTGCTGCGCAGCTGCCCGGCGTACCTGGAGATCGCACAGTCGCAGCTTTCCGCCGAGGAGCTGGGGCTTACCCAAGAAGAAATTGCAGCCGTCATGGAAGGAGGCGAGCGCTAATGGCAGACGAGACCAAGACTCAGATTCCCAAGCCCACCCGCCAGCGTGGTCCCATGGGCCGCATGGGCGGCATGCGTCGCGGCGAAAAGGCCAAGGACTTTAAGGGCACCATGAGGCAGCTGCTCGGCTATATCGGCCAGCACAAGATTGCCGTGTTTGTCGCCGTCGCCTTTGCCGTGTGCTCGGTCATCTTTAACATTGTGGGACCCAAGGTGCTCGGCCAGGTTACGACCAAGCTGTTCGAAGGCCTGGTCGCCAAGGTCAACGGCACCGGCGATGTCGACTTTAACTGGATCGCCAAGACGCTCGGCTTTTTGCTCTGCCTGTATCTGGCAAGCTCTGCCTGCAGCCTCATCCAGGGCTGGCTCATGACCGGTGTCACGCAAAAGATTTGCTACCGCATGCGCAAGGAGATCGCCGCCAAGATCGCTGTCGTGCCGATGAGTTACTTCAACGGCCACAGCAAGGGCGACGTGCTCAGCCGCATCACCAACGACGTCGATACGCTCGGCCAGTCGCTCAACCAGAGCGTGACGCAGCTTATTACGTCCGTCACGCAGATCATCGGCGTGCTCGTCATGATGCTGTCGATCAGCCTGCCGCTTACCGGCGTCACCGTGCTCACGCTGCCGGCGGCCGCGATTATCTTGATGGTGATGATTCACTTCTCGCAGCCGTACTTCCGCGAGCAACAGCAGGTCCTGGGCACCGTCAACGGCATTATCGAGGAGGACTTTGCCGGTCAGAACGTCATCCAAGTGTTCGACCGCGCCGAGGCCTCGATCGAAGAGTTCGACCGTCAAAACGACCGCCTCTTTATTAGTGGCTGGCGCTCGCAGTTCCTGTCGGGCCTGATGATGCCGCTTATGAGCTTGGTGGGCAACATGGGATATGTGGGCGTTGTCGTGGTGGGCGCGCAGCTCGCGCTGACCGGAAACGCCACGCCCGGCGATATCCAGAGCTTCATCCAGTACGTGCGCAACTTTACGCAGCCCGTGCAGCAGCTGGGCAACGTGAGCAATACGATGCAGTCGATGGCCGCCGCCACCGAGCGCGTGTTCGAGTTCCTGGCTGCCCCCGAGGAGGAGCAGAAGGCCGATGCGCAGATCCCCGAGGCGCGTCCTGGTCACGTGGAGTTCGACCACGTCAAGTTTGGCTACACGCCCGACAAGACCATCATCCACGACTTTAGCTGCGAGGCGCAGCCCGGCCAGACCATCGCCATCGTCGGCCCCACCGGCGCCGGCAAGACCACGCTCATCAAGCTGCTGCAGCGCTTTTACGACGTGGACGGCGGTTCGCTGCGCGTCGAGGGCGTCGACGTGCGCGACTGGGACCGCGCGGCGCTGCGCGGCGAGTTTGCCATGGTGCTGCAGGACACCTGGCTGTTTAACGGTACCATCCGCGAGAACATCCGTTACGGACGCCCCGATGCGAGCGATGCCGAGGTCGAAGCCGCTGCACGTGCCGCACGCTGCGACCACTTTATCCATACGCTCGCCGGCGGCTACGACTTTATGATCAACGAGGAGGGCACTAACCTGTCGCAGGGTCAGCGCCAGCTCGTGACCATCGCCCG
>USFU01000160.1 GCA_900554135.1 uncultured Collinsella sp.
TAGCTTGGATGGGCTGAAGATACCTCATTCGGAGGCTACGGTTGTCGAGATTCAGTTCACCGACTATAGCTGCTACCTGCCGAAATGTTATTGCGTTTTCAAATTGATGCTATTTAATGGTAATTGAGCAAGGCGAGCGCGCTTGTTGTGGATGCGGGCGTTGGCTGCGTCGATCTGGACGGCCCCCGCGTGATGTCATCGCAAATGGGCTTCACGCATTTCTACGTAGATAGAAAAATGCCGAGTGCTCACAAACAAAACGGAGCACCCGGCATTTACTGATTGTTTATCGACGTTTGGCCAGATAAAACCTGCCAAAATAAACCTGTCCCTTTTTGGCAGGTTAGTTGAGGGCGGCTTGGGCTAGGCGGGCTTCGGCGTCCTCCTCGGTGACGCCCAGGGCCACGGCGAACTCCTCGATGGAGCGGCGCTTGGCTTCCTTGAGTACGCGCATGTAGTAAGAGCTGGGCTTTTTATCTGCTTCCTCGGCCTGGCGAATACGGTGCATCATGGTTTTTGCCACGCGGACCGTCTCGGGCGCACCCAGCTTGAGCTGCTGCTTAAAGTGCGTCTCCTCCAGCGAGCTGTTGCGTTCGGTAAAGGTGTCGCACTCCAGCTCGTCGTAGTGGCTCAGCAGGTGCTCGGCATCTTGCTGGGAGATGGCGGCATGCAAACGGTCGGCCTGCGCCACGGGGTACATGAGGATCGTCTGCGCATGTCCCTGCTTGGTCTCGAGCAACAGCATGGGCTGCGGCGTGTCGTCCCTAAAACCGACGACGGTGCAGACTCCCTGACCCGGATGAATGACGTGTTGACCGATTGAGAACATGCTACCTCCAACTTATACGAATTCACGTATGTTAAGAATACCACGCTGACGTGCGTAAACCCTTACTTTATGCAGGAAAAGCACACAACTCCGATAGGTAAGAGTATTCGATAAAATGCACCGCCCATTCATATGTTTATGCAGTTCCAACGCGTGCATAATCTGCAGGCAAACCGTCAACTTTGTACTGCGCGTAGGAGCGGTAGTCATTTTTGTGCATATGCAATATCTATTAGCTTTACCCTGCGACAGTGTACGTCGCTTGTGATAGAGTGCTACAAACTCTGGCTTTTGCCCTACGAGTGACCAAGAGCTCGGGGGCTTTAACACAAGGAGGATCTATGCCCGAGAAGATTGAAGAGCTGGTACGCGCTGCGCTTGCTGCGGCCCAGGAGGCCGGCGACCTTTCCGCATTTGAACTTGACGATTGCGCCATCGAGCGACCGGCTGACACTTCTCATGGCGAGTGGACCTCCACCATGGCCCTGAAGTCCGCCAAGCTGGCTCACTGCGCCCCGCGCAAGATCGCCGAGGCCGTCGTTGCCCATATGCCCGAGGACCCCGCGATCGAGAAGGTCGAGATCGCCGGACCTGGCTTCATCAACTTCTACCTTTCCGTTGCCGTCAAGAACGCCATTTTTGGCGAGGCCCGCGAGAAGGGTATGGACTTCGCTAAGTCCAACGTCGGCGGCGGCCTGAAGACCCAGGTCGAGTTCGTCTCCGCCAACCCCGTCGGCCCCATGCACATCGGCCACGGCCGCTGGGCCGCGCTGGGCGACTCCCTCTGCCGCGTTATGGACCACGCCGGTTACGACATCCAGCGTGAGTTCTACATCAACGACCACGGCTCTCAGATGAACACCTTCGGCAACTCCATCAGCACGCGCTACATGCAGCTTGCCGACATCATCGCCAAGCAGGGCGTGGATATCGATGAGGCTCACAAGATTCTGATCGCTGACCGCGATGCCTTTGTCGCCGACGAGAACGACGAGCACCCCGAGACCCATCCGTACCAGGACAACTTTGCCGAGACCCTGGGCAAGGACTCCTATGGCGGCGACTACATCATCGACGAGGCCGCCGAGTTCTGGCGCACCGACGGCGACAAGTGGGTCGAGGCCGATCCGCAGGAGCGCATGGAGAGCTTCCGTGAGCGCGGCTACGTAAAGATGGTCGACAACATGCGCGATCTCTGCCACGCCGTCAACTGCGACTTCGATCGTTGGTTCTCCGAGCGCTCGCTGTATGTGAAGGACACCGAGGGCGAGACTGCCGGCACTTCCGCCGTTGACCGCGCTTTTGAGAAGCTCGACAAGATGGGCTACCTCTACACCAAGGACGGCGCCCTGTGGTTCCGCTCCACCGATCTGGGCGACGACAAGGACCGCGTCCTGATCAAGTCCGACGGCGAGTACACCTACTTCGCCTCCGACGTTGCCTATCACTGGGATAAGTTCCAGCGCGTCGACCACGTCATCGACATCTGGGGCGCCGACCACCACGGCTACATCGAGCGCGTCCGCTGCGTCTGCGACGCTCTCGGCTACCCCGGCAAGTTCGAGGTTCTGCTGGGCCAGCTCGTCAACCTGCTGCGCAACGGCAAGCCCGTCCGTATGTCCAAGCGCAAGGGCACCATGGTGACCCTGCAGGAGCTCGTCGACGAGGTCGGCTCCGACGCTGCTCGCTACACGCTCATCTCCAAGAGCTCCAACCAGATGGTCGACTTCGACATCGAGGCCGTTAAGAAGCGCGACAACTCCAACCCGGTGTACTACGTGCAGTACGCTCACGCCCGCGTGTGCTCCATCCTGCGCCGTGCCGCTGACGTTACGCCTGAGCAGGCTGACGAGATGGGCATGAAGGCCGTCGCCGCCAAGGCCATCGGTGAGAACGTCGATTACTCGCTGCTGACCGACCCGACCGAGCTCGCCCTTTCGCGTAAGCTCAACGAGCTCACCGACCTCATCGCCAGCTGCGCTCGCGACCGCGCCCCGTTCCGTCTGACGCACTTTGCCGAGGAGCTCGCCGGCGACTTCCACAGCTTCTATGCCGCCTGCCAGGTGCTGCCGAGCGAGGGCCGTCCCGTCGACCCCGAGCTCTCGCGCGCCCGTCTGGCCGCTTGCGATGCCGTCCGCGTAACGCTCGCCCTGGTGCTTACCCTCGTTGGCGTTTCCGCACCCGAGCAGATGTAATCTACGGGTCGTTTGACCGTGTAGGTTCGGCTTTGCTGAGCCCTATGAGCCCGATCTCCATCGCGGAGGTCGGGCTTTTTGCGTTTGACGGGGCTTTTTGGCGTGTTGGAAAATGCTACAAAAACGCAACTATACCGGTTTACGGGGCTGAATCGCTGCCTGGCGACCATAGCGACAGCAGTGAAAATAAAACCGCAGGTAGGCGGCTTGCCGAATATTAAAAATGTAAGGTATGGTTGGCTTGCGCCGTTCTTACACCGTAATCCGCCATAGTTTTGAAAATGACCCCTCGGGGACGGAGGAAAACGGACCATTTTTGTCCCGGGGGAGAGCAGTGCGAAACCGTTCGCCACGAATCGGGCTTATCTACTACGTTTAGTCGCATACCCCGAACCATGCCGAAAAGTGCGATATTAAAACCGCAGGTAGCGGGCTTGCTATTTTAGGAAGATCGAGGGAATGGTCAGGGGTCGCGGGTCAAACGTAGTAGATGGGCGCGTTTTGTGGCGAGCCGCTCCCAAGACCGATGGTTTTTGCTCTTCTGTCGCGCCACGTCCATGATGTTTGAGGGTAAGCCTGCCTAAACAATGTAAGTTGCGGTGGAATAGTTCCTGTTTGGGGCGGTTGCCTGGTTTTTTTAGGAACTATTTCACCGCAACTTATGAGGAGGGGGTGCTGGCGCCGTGGCTTTGCAAAGAGTGTCCCTTTTGACTAGTCGTTTAAGAACGTCCCCAATGACTAAGTTGCAGGTGATTGCGGTTGTGTTACACTAACGCTGCGTATATGACGCAATCATCTCGATACAGATCAATGATGTCCGTCGGTATTTGACGGAGCTAGACTGTTTAGCCGCCCTGAAGGTATATGCAGGGAGCATGTGATCACAGGGCTTGAAAAGAAAGTTGAGCAAACACTGTGTCTGATCAACAGCAAGA
>USFU01000161.1 GCA_900554135.1 uncultured Collinsella sp.
TGGCCCGTTCGTCTAGCGGTTTAGGACGCCGCCCTCTCAAGGCGGAGATCACCAGTTCGAATCTGGTACGGGCTACCCACAAATGAACGCCCGGGCCTCGCAAGAGACCCGGGTTTTGTGTATCGACCGTATATACGGCGTCTGCCGTGTTTCGCTCAGATCGAGGAGTAGCCATGGATCTGCCCATCAGCTTGCAAGACATCACGTATGCCGAGAACTATCTGGCGCAGGGCGACCTGGCTACGGCGACGCCGCTGTTGGAGCGTCTGGTTGAGCTCGCCGAGGAGTATATCGATGCCGAGTGCAAGACGGAGGAGAAGCGCCAATACTTTAGCTTCGATAGCAAGTTTGAGCGCTTGGCCTATCGCCGCGTGGAAAAGGATCCGCGCGAGCTCGTGCAGGTCGAGGTGCCCTTTGATCGCCTGTATTCCGACATGGCGTATGCCTACATTCGCCAGCAGGATTATGTGAGTGCTCGTAACGCCTTGATGCAGGCCGTGCGCTGGGACCCCATGAACTGCAACTACCGCCTGGATCTGGCCGAGCTGTTCCGTGCGCTCGAGGACAAGCAGGAATGGGCATCGCTCTCGTTCTCGGTGCTAGAGCGTGCGAGCGACGGCAAGTGTGCCGCCCGCGCCTATGCCAACTTGGGCCATTATTTCCTTGAGCCCGAGACCGAGAACGTCTCGGCGGCCGTGGGTTGCGCGCGTCTGGCGCTGCGCTTGGCCCCTGGCGATGCACATACGACGCGCCTGCTCAACAAGATCCATACTGCCTATCCGGATGCCGCCGATGAGAGCGACGACCACGTGATGGGCGAGCTGAGCCTGCAAGGCGTGCCGACCTCGCCTTCGGCCGAGATTGCCATCTGCCTGATTATGTGCGCGACCGATGCTGCAAGCGACGGCGACAAGCAGGAGGCGACGCGCCTGACGGTGCGTGCTCGCGACTTGGTGGGCGAGGAGGCCTGCGCGGCGATTATCAAGCTGGTGCGCGAGAGCGACGCCGAGCTCAATGCTGAGCGCAAGGCAAAGCGCGAGGCCGCGGGCTCAAACGCCGATGGAGCCAAGGAGGCCAGCGATGCCCAGTAAGCGCGAGCGCAAGCTCATCTCCAAGAATCGCTCGGCACACCACGAGTACTTTATCGATGAGACCTTTGAGTGCGGCATTGAGCTGAGTGGCACCGAGGTCAAGTCGATTCGCGAGCGCGCGTGCCAGATCACCGACACCTTTGCACTGATTCGTGGCGGCGAGTGCTGGCTCGTGGGCCTGCATATTCACCCTTATAGCCATGGTGGCGTGTGGAACCGCGACCCTGATCGCCGTCGTCGTCTGCTGCTGCACCGCAAGGAGATTGACTTTCTCGACGGTAAGCTACGTAATCGCGGCTATGCCTTGGTGCCGCTGGAACTCTACTTTAATACCGACGGCCGCGTAAAGCTGCTGCTGGGCCTAGGCCGCGGCAAGAAGCTTTACGACAAGCGCGAGGATATGGCCAAGCGCGATGTTCAGCGCGAGATTGACCGCGCACTTAAGGAGCGTAATCGCTAGGCGCTCTGTGTAAGTTGCGGTGGAATACGGACTGTTTTGCCTGTTTGAGGGGCTATTCAGTCCCTATTTCACCGCAACTGCGGGCGTCTCATCTTGCTTATACTGTTTTGACACATATGTCTCAAAGGCGGCGTCCGTTATGGGCGCCGCCTTTTTTGTGGGTACATACATCCATGAGGTTCCAACCCGGGTTAGGGGAGTGATTGTTATGGACAAAACTGCGTTCTTTACCATGCCGAGCGGTCTGTACGTGGTGAGCGCCGCGGCAGACGGGCTGCGCGCCGGCTGCGTCATCAACACTGCGGTGCAGGTGACGTCCATGCCGCCGCGCATTTCGGTTGCCGTGAACAAGGACAACGTCACCTCGGGCGTCATCGCTTCGGCCAAAGCGTTCGCGCTGACCGTGATCGATCAGACGGCCGATATGCTCTACATCGGTAACTTTGGGTTCCGCACCAGCAGCGACTATGACAAGTTTGCCAAGTACGAGACTCGCGAGACTGCTCTCGGCATGCCTTATGTGCCCGAGCACGCGGCGGCGCTGTTTAGCTGCCGTTTGATCGACACTGTGGATGTGGGCACGCATCTACTGTTTATCGGCGAGGTCGAGGATGCCGAGCGCCTAAGCGACGAGACGCCGCTCACCTACGATTACTACCATAAGGTCCTGAAGGGCAAGACGCCTCCGAAGGCGTCCTCGTATCAAGGCTAGAAATGTTTTAAAAATACTTGCATTATATTATTGAGAATCTATACTGATAAATGAAGTACATCACCAGTCGCGTTCGAGAGGAGAACATCATGGCTGAGGAGAAGAAGACGTATAAGTTCGTGTGCGTCGTTTGCGGTTACGAGGTTGAGGTCGACACGCCCGAGCTGCCCGAGGACTACGTGTGCCCGGTCTGCGGCGTCGGTCCCGATCAGTTTGAGCTCGTCGAGGAGTAGCTCGCAGACACACGGCGAAAGCCGAACATAGCTCTGTCCAAGGGCCCCGGTCGAATTCTCGGCCGGGGCCCTTTTCCTCCGTCGCCAAGGGATCACGGTTGCTGTTGACCGATCCTGTCTGTTGTGAGTCCGGCCGACCGTTTGTCTCAATCTGTAACATCTAGCAGTGAAAACGGGGTCTACGTGTTACAGATTGAGACAAACGGAGCTGTCCCTCGGAATAATCTCGATCTGTAACATCTAGACATTAAAAGCGGGTCTAGATGTTACAGATCGAGACGTTTGCCTGGGTGGGTGCCCCGCCCCATTACATCCCTGTCAACAACACGATATCGAGAATCGTCACGATGGCACCGATCCCTACAAGCAGCGTGTTGAGCGGGCGCGAATTGGCGTATTTGCCCATGACGCGGCGTGAACTGGTGAGTCGTATGAGCACAAAGACCGTAATCGGCAGCTGAAGCGACAGCAGTGCCTGACTCCAGATGAGACCTTCAAAGGGATTTGGAACGACCAGGCACGCCGCCACTGCTCCGGCGAAACAGGCCGCCACCCCGACCGAGGAATGTCGGTCGTGGATGTCGTATTCCTCGTCGAACATGCCCGCAGTGATGGTTCCCGCCGCCATGCCCGCTGTCACGCTGCTCGAGAGGCCCGCAAACAGTAGCGCCACGGCAAAGATGGTCGCGCTTGCCGGGCCCAGAATGGGGGAGAGCGTGGCCGCTGCGACGGCGAGGTCGTCTACGACAATGCCGTGCGCAAAGAAGGTCGTTGCGGCCAGGATGACCATTGCCGAGTTGATTGCCCAGCCCACGCCCATCGAAAAGAGCGTGTCGAAGAGCTCGTAGCGCAGGCGTTCTTCGATAACTTGCTCGCCTTGGCCTTCGAAGTGCATGGATTGGATGACCTCGGAGTGTAGAAAAAGGTTGTGGGGCATAACGACCGCACCCAGGACACTCACGATAATCGCGGCAGAGCCAGTGGGCATACTGGGCGTGATCCAGCTTGCGGCGGCCTGCGGCCAGTCGACCTTGACCAGCGCAAGCTCGGCCAAAAACGAGAGTCCTACCACGCCTACGAAGGCGATAATCCATCGCTCGGCGCGCTTGTAGGAGCTCGTCATGAGCATCGCCATCGATACTGCCGCCACGATGACGCAGCCCGCGCGCACGGGCAGCCCAAAGAGCATTTGAAGGGCAATCGCGCCGCCCAGGACTTCGGCCATGGCGGTGGCGATGGTCGCGAGATAGGCGCTGCCGAGCACCGCGCGTCCCACGATGCGGGGGAGAAAGCGGGTCGTGGCCTCGGCAAGACAGGCGCCCGTGGCGATACCCAAGTGTGCCGCGTTGTGCTGCAGCACAATGAGCATAATCGTGGACAGCGTGACGATCCACAGCAGCGCGTAGCCAAACTGCGAGCCCGCGGCCATATTGGAGGCCCAGTTGCCCGG
>USFU01000162.1 GCA_900554135.1 uncultured Collinsella sp.
GGCCTCGAGCAGGTAATAGGCGATGCGCTGGGCCGACTTGGGACCAATGCCCGGCAGACGACCCAGCTCATCGAGCAGTTTTTGCAAACTGTGATTCGCACTCATATATATGCGTGTCTTAGAACGGCATGCCCGGGATGTTGAGGCCGCCGGTGATGGCGCCCATCTGCTTGCTGGCAAGCTCGTTGACGCCGCGAACGGCCTCGTTGACGGCAGCCATGATCATGTCCTGCAGCATATCGACGTCCTCGGGATCGAGGGCATCGGGGTCGATGGTGAGGTTGACGAGCTCCATCTCGCCGTTAACGGTCACCTTGACCATGCCGCCGCCGGCAGAGGCGTCGACGGTCTGGGACTTGAGGTTCTCCTGCGCAGCGGCAAGCTGCTCCTGCATCTTGCGGGCCTGCTTCATCATCTGCTGCATGTTCATACCGGCCATAATGGCTCCTTTACGTGCGGCCGCACGCCAAGCTGCAAGGGCAGCCGGGACGCGGCGGGGCTTTCAAACTCAAAAATCGTACCACGGCGCGAGGCCAGCAAGCGGGGCGGACACGCTACCTCAGTCGATATACATGTCCTGGAGTGCAAGCCGCACCCAAAGATTATGCAAAGTTGAATAATTCGCATCTGAATAATATTGAAAGCTAAATCTTGTGGAGCCGGAATCCAACATTTTATGCGTACCACTAAATGGCTAAATGCCGAACCGCTGCTCGAGGTGGCGCTCATGACGGCATGGTAAAATTTGATTGTCAAAGACAGCAATTTGGAGGTGCCCCATGAATGCCCCCGACGCGCTCCAAAACATCCGCTCAAAACACCCCGTTGCATATTTTCTTCTCTATCTCTTTGCCGGTTGGGTATTACTGGTTATCATCACCCACGCTATAGCCTTTGGAGCAGAACTGCTGGTAGCCGGCTCGGACCAGCCCGTTGTTAAATGGGAAGCGACCGACGAGTGCGCCGACGGAACCCGAACCGTTTACTACAACAGCCCGTCCCTCTACCAAGAGTTCAAGGTCAAGATAAAGGACTTCAAGATTGTCGATGCCGAACCGGGCTCTTTATTTACAATCGGGGCAACCATCAACGCCGAGCAAGTCGAGTACACGGACAGCCACGCGGCGTATCGCATCGACCTCAGCATCCTAGGCCGACCGTCACGCACCTGTCTGCTCGAATGCGATATACGCGACACCACACTACACATGTCCGAAATACAGATGTGCCCGGACAAAACCCCTGAAGAGCTAGGAGTCCTAAGCCCGGCGAGCGATTCTCAGCAGTAGAACGATAGCCCGCCGGTTGTTTCTTTCCAACGTTTGCAAATCAGCGCATGGTTAGATGAAACAAACTGCATGATATCGCGTAAATCCCGAGCAGGAATATCGCCCTTGTTATGGGCCAGCTTGCATCCGCCGGAGCGAGTAAGCCATATCTTGGTCGCCTCGGCAGTGGGGCGCTTGACCGCTATATGAACATGGACGGGTTCACCGTTCTCCCCTGTCCAGAAAAAGATGACGTACGGCCCGAGTCGGAAGAGACTAGGCATAGACTCGTCCGCCTTCGTAAGCAAAACGCAAGATAAGCGGGGCGTTATTACGCACAAAATCATCGAGTTCTTTGAGGTCCGCTTCGCTAAAGCCATCGTGCGACACCCAATTGAATGCCGGCAAGATACATTCCGCCGTGTCAAAGCCCCAATCGCGTGGGCGCTCCACAACGATCTTCACCGTGTTGTCCTCGCGGACTTCGGAATACGAGATTTGCGTATCGTCCTCAAGACGGACATATTCCCACATCATAAGCTCGCTCCGTTCAAAGAGATCTCTTCTTGAGCAGTATACCCGCCCGCGCAGCTACTCCACCGGTTTGAAGATGGTGGACTGGCCGAAGACACTGCGGATGAGGGCTTTGGCCTCGTCCTCGGTCTGCGGGATGCTTGGGGCTGCGCCCTGATGGCCGAAGGGGCTGCCCGCGCCGGGGTTGGACTCCCAGGGAGCCGCAGGAGCGTCCTCCTCTTTGGGGGCAGTTGCAGCGGGCTTGGGCGCGGACGCCGCACCCGGCACGTCGAACGGGGGCAGATCGTCCCCTCCGGCATCGGCAGCAAAACCGCCGACCACGGCATCGTCGTAGGGAACCTGCTCGGATTCCCACGGCACAGACGGCGCGGCGGGCTGAGCCTTGGAAGCGGACGCGCGCTCGGGCGCTCGGGGTGCGGGCTCGGTCGGGAGCTTGCCCGTGGCAGGAGCGCCAGCAGGGTTGTCAGAGCGCAGCCAGGGTGCCTTGGCCAGGTCGGATGACTTGGGCGCAGGCGCGGGGATCGGAACAGCCGGTTTGGGCGCAGCGGGTTCAGGCGCCGACGGGGTCGGTGCCGCTACCGGTGCCGTTTTTGGCTGCGTCGCGCTGGCGCTCGAGGATGCAGGGGCCGCCGAGGACACGGGTTGCGGGTCCGCAGATGCCGCAGCCCGTGCAGATGGAGAATGCTCCTCATGTTGAGGAGCCGGCGTGCCACCCCCATCCAGGACATAGTCGACGGTACGACGACCGAAGACCGCGCAGACCGTCGGCAGGACCACCGACTGCGTGTCGGCGCGACCGAGCATCTTGATGGCAAAGGTCGAGCCCGCGGGGAACGAGACCGTGAGCTTGGAGCCGTCATCTGACGTGGCGCGGGCATTGAGCAAAAGCCCTGCGTAGGAGGCCTGACGGGCCTTGACGCGTTCGACGACCTCGGCCCATTTGCGCTGGAGCTCACCGGCATCCTCGACCGCGGGGGTCTCGGCGGCGCCGGCGGCAGCAACCTGAGCGGCAGTGTTGGGCTTGGACACCGGCACGGTCGATGCAGCAGGCGCGGGAGCCGTAACGGGTTGAGACGCAGGCGTTACAGGTTTGGACGCGGGAGCCGGAGCCGCGGACTTGGGCGCAGGCTGGGCAGCTGGAACAGCAGCGCCGCGGTCCCAAGGCATGCCACCCTGATGCGCGGACGTAGCAGCGGGGGCGGCGGTCGCCGCAGGAGTAACAGCTCGGGCACCCGAGATCAGCGTCGGTTGCTGTGTCGTCGCAGGTGCAGCCACGACAGCCGCAGACGCACTCGCTTGAGCAGCAGCCACGCTCGCCGGAACGGCGGCGTTGGCAACCATGGCCTCCAAGCGCGCCACGCGCTCGGCCAGGGCCTCAATGGTCAGATCGGCCTCGGGACGTGCCAGGCGGGTGCAGGCGATCTCGAGCACCAGGCGCACATCGCTCGCGCCCCTCATCTCCAAGGCGGCATCGTCGAGCACCGTCAGCACGCGAGCCAAACGATCGGCAGGATGCTCGCCAAAGGCAGCGGCCTCGGCAGCAAGCGCCTCGGCCTGCTCGGCCCCGCCCTCAAACAGCTCGGCGCGGGCGCCGGCAACGCAGGCCACGTACACATCGCGCACATGCGCCACCAGGTCGCGCGTCAGCTCAAGCAGGTCATTGCCTTCCTCGACCTGCGCGCGAATGAGCCCATACAGCTCGGCGACATCACGATCGGCAATGGCACGCGCAAACTCGCCCAGAATCTGGTCCGAAACTTCGCCCAAAAGCGAGCGGGCATCGTCCGCATGCACGGTGCCGTTGCCAAAGACGCTCAGCTGCTCCAGCGTGGAGAGCGCGTCGCGCATGCCGCCCTTGGCATGGCGTGCCACGATGGCAAGCGCCTCGTCGTCGTAGTCGAAGCCCTCCTGCTCGCACACGTATGCCAGGCGGCGCTCGATATCCTCGTTACCGATGCGGTGGAAATCGAAACGCTGGCAGCGCGAGAGGATGGTCTCCAGAATTTTTTGCGGGTCGGTGGTGCACAGCACAAAAATCACGTGTGCCGGCGGCTCCTCGAGCGTCTTGAGCAGCGCGTTGAACGCCGCCGTCGTGAGCATGTGGACCTCGTCGATGATATAGATCTTGTACTTGCC
>USFU01000163.1 GCA_900554135.1 uncultured Collinsella sp.
GAGGCCGGCGACCTGATTTACCATCTGCTCGTAACGCTCGAACGCTACGGTATCACCCTCGACGAACTGGCCGGCGAGCTCAACGCCCGCCGCCACTAGTTAAGCTTTTGGCGCAAGGGGAACAGGATACTTTGCACCAAATGATCCGTTTTCCTCCGTCCCCAACGGATCAAATAGAAGTTGCGGTGGAATAGTTCTTGTTTGACGGTCCTAGGGCTATAAACAGGAACTATTTCACCGCAACTTATGAAGGGATGACTAGGCGAGGGGCGTGGGTTCCCATTCGCCGGTGGCGTGGGGGATGTCGAAGGTTCGATAACCGCAGTCGTAGGCGTGGGCCTGGGCCTCGCGGATGTTCCAGCAGATATCGCAGGCGCGGTGTGCGTCCGAGCCAAAGGTAATCGGCACCTCGGCATGGGCGAAGCGACGCAACAGCCCGGTCGCGGGATAGTAGTCGTCGAGGCCTTTGCGCGGCGCGGCGGTCGAGACCTCAACGCGGCGACCCGTGTCGTGGGCGCACTCGGCCATCTGCTCCCAAAACGGCGCGGGGTCAAAGTCGGGCGCAAAGCCCTCCTTCGAAAAGCGCATGACCAGGTCGGGATGGGCCATCACGTCAAAGTTGAGTGAGCTTTCGCAAGCACGGCACCAGTCGTCGACGTAGCGCTCCCACACGCCGCGCACCCCCAGGTTTTCCCAAACGTGCAGGTTGGTGTCGTCGTCGATCCAACCGCAAAGGGAATCGGGTGTATCGGGGCGAGCGACGTTTTCCGTTCCCGCCGTACCCGCGGCACCGGCTATGATATCGCCGGGGTCGCCAATCCAGTGCGCGCTGCCCAGGCGCACCACGGCGCCATCGGACCAGCGCTCAACCAAAGGCTCGCAGCCCTCGTACCAATCGCATTCAAAACCGTAGATAAAGGTGAGCTCCGGCGCGATCTGCGCGGCGAGTTTGCGGGCGTCCTCAAAGGCCAGACGATGTGCCGGCAAGTCGCCCTCGACAACTTGCACTTCGCAGCTGGCGTCCATGCTGGCGGGCAGGGTGAGATGGTCGGTCGAGACCATAACGCGGCAGCCGGCCGTAGCAGCGGCGCGAACGTTGTCCTCAAACGAGGCATGGCCGTCCGAAAACGAAGTATGGGTGTGGCAATCGACCAGCGGGCATGCGGGCATGGCGACTCCTTTGCATTTGGCGAATCCGCTCCATTGTAATGGTGCAACTCTCAACACGCCGCGCACGCCGGGGGGGTCGAAATCGATCGGAAAGGCTGCGCGGCGCGTGTCGGCGCCGGCGACTACTTGCTTCGTGCCGCCACACGTTTGACCTGCACCGTTACCATTGCGTGTCTCACGGCGGTGATGGGGCGATAGCGGATCATGCGCGGTCCTGACCAGCGCATGATCTCGCGGATTTTCTCGCGCATGGCGGGTCGATAGCAATGCGAGGGACAGGCCGAGCAAAACGTCTTGGTGCCCATATGCGGGCAGCGTTCAATGCGTGCGACGGCGTATTCTCGCAGCTCGGCACATTCGGGGCAGAGGGTGATGGCCCGGAATCCAAGCTTCACGCGCACAGGCTCATCGTCGCCAGCCTGCTCGACCGCATGCCCGCCGCCATGATGCCCACGACACCACAGCGCAATCATCTGCGACACCATTTGAGCCTCGCGCTCGCGCTTGCGTGCCAGCTCCGGTGTGTCGACCGGGCGCGCCATTAGCTCAGCCTCCCGTGCTCGACCGAAAGCGAGAAATCGGCAAACGCGCAGGTGCTGGCACGGTGGCTTACCAGCACGATGGTCTTGCCGCGGCGCTTGAACTCATCGACCGCCTGCATCACGGCTGCCTCGTTGAGGGCATCGAGCGCGCTGGTGGGTTCGTCGAGCAAAATGAAGGGCGCGTCGTTGAGGAAGATGCGCGCGAGGCCGATGCGCTGACGCTCGCCGCCCGAGAGCGAGTCGCCCAGCTCGGCGACGGGGGTGTCGAGGCCCTGCGGCAGGCGGTCGATGAGTGCGGTGAGCGAGGCGGACTGGCAGGCGTCGAGCAGTTCGGCATCGGAGGCGTCGGCACGCGCGACGAGCAGGTTTTCGCGCACGGTGCCGCAGAACAGGTGCGTGTCTTGGGTCATATAGGCCTCGTGGCCGCGCAAGCTCGCCGTGTTGATACGACGGGCATCGGTACCACTCACCGTGATAGCGCCGGCGGTGGGGTCCCAAAAGCGCATGAGCAGCTTGAGCAGCGTCGATTTGCCCGAACCCGAACGCCCCATGATGCAGGTCATGGTGCCGGGCGCAAAGGTGCAGGTCACGTCGTCGAGGATGAGACTCGCGGCAGTCTCGTCTGCCGCCTGTCCTGCATCGCCGGCACTCGCACCGCCCGCATAGCTAAAGCTCGCATGCTCGGCAGCGGCACCGGCGAACTCCACGTCCTGGCCGTCTGTGACCTCGGCACACTGGGGCTGCTCGTCGAGCAGGTCGAGCACGCGTGCGCCCGAGGCGAGCGTCTCCTGTAGCGAAGCGCCCAGACGACTCACGGCCATCACCGAGCCAAACGACGACACGAAGGTAAAAACGGCGACAAATGCCGCGGCGATATCGATGGTCCCCGCAGCCACCAACTGCAGCGCGCGTCCGAGCATCACCAAGTTGGCAACGAGGATGAGCGCGTCGGCCGCGGCTTCGCTGGCTGCCTGGCGGCGCTTGAGGCGTGCGTCCACGGCGCCGACCTGCTCGGTCAGCTCGCCCAGGGCGCGACTGCGATCGGCGCCGCCGGCAAACTGGATGGTCTCGGATGCGCCACGCAGGCTATCGAGTACAAAGGCGCCGAGCTTGCCTGCGCCCTCGCGGCTTTGGCGACCGGTGGTGCCGCACGCCTTGGCCGAGACCAGGGGCAGCAGCACGCCCAGGACCGCATAGGCCACAAGCGCGATACCGGCGAGTTCGGGGCTCACGGCCAGCAAGAAGCCCTCAAAGACGGCGGTGCAGACCAAGGCGATGGCGATGGGCGAGATGGTGTGCGCATAGAAGACCTCGAGCAGCTCGATATCCGAGGTGACGAGGCTCACGAGCTCACCCTTGCCGCGGCCTTCGAGCTTGGCGGGCGCCAGCTGGCGCAGGGCTCCAAACACCAGGTCGCGGATGTGCGCGAGCAGGCGGAAGGCGATGTAATGGTTGCAGAGCTGCTCGCCATAGTGGAGCGGTCCGCGTGCGATGCCGCAGACGGCGCAGGCCGCGCATGCGCCAACAAGACCCAGCCCCAGGGCGTTGTGACCCAAGGCGGCCATAAGTCCAAAGGCACCAAACGCCGGAACAAACGCGGCGGTAAGCATACCGATGCTGCCCAGGGCGACGGCCAGCGCGAGCCATCCGGCCAGCGGGCGCACGAGTCCCATCATGCGCCACATAATGGACGGCGCCGAGCGGCGGGTGTGGTCGGAGTCGGATGCCGCGGCGGCATCAGCCACGCCGACACCCTCACAGCCGCCAGCACAAATGCTATCGTCCTCGGCAGCCTCCGCCACGGCAACATCCTCAGCGCCGTCCTCTGCATAGGCATATGCCGAGAGCTGCTCCTGGCTGTTCCACATGCGCGCATAGACGCCCATGTCCGCCAAAAGCTCGCCGTGAGTCCCGTGCTCGGCAATACGGCCACGCTCCAGCACCAGGATCTGATCGGCGTCTACGATCGTCGACAGGCGGTGTGCCACCACAATTACAGTGTGCCCGCCGGCAAGCGAAGCGATGACCTCGCCGATCGCGGCTTCGCTTGCGGCATCGACGTTGCTCGTAGCCTCGTCAAACACATAGATCGGCGAGTCGTGCAGCAGGGCGCGGGCCATGCACACGCGTTGGCGCTGGCCGCCCGAAAGGTTGGTGCCGCCCTCGTTAATCACCATGTCGAGCCCGCCGTTGGCCTGCACAAAGGC
>USFU01000164.1 GCA_900554135.1 uncultured Collinsella sp.
TTGCCGAGAAGGCGCGCGAAGCGGCTGCCGAGGCCGCGCGCGAGGCCGAGAAGCCGGCCCGTCGCCGTCGCGGCAAGCTGCTGGGCGAACCCAAGACGGAGGCCAAACTTCCGGGCGGTGTGGTGCAACCCTCGCTGCCGTTTGGCGAACCGGAGCCCGCGCCCGAGCCTGTTGCCGAGCCAGAGACGCCGGCTGCCGAGCAGGATGCCCCTGCCGCAGAGACCGCCGCGCCCGAGGCCACGCCCGCACCCGTCCAGGCCACACCGGAGCCTAGCGACCACCTGGCCGCCATGATGCGCCGCAGTGCCCGCCGTGAGGAAGCCTATGTGCCCACCTCGCAGCTCCGCCGCTTTACCCTGCCCGATTCTGCGCCCATCATGCGCCGCGTCATGGGCTTTCTGTCCGACCAGGCCCGTACGCTCATCCATGCCGGCGTGTCGCGCGACCGTATCTGCATCGATCCCGGCCCGGGCTTTGGCAAGACGGCCAACGAAGACATCGTCATCCAGCGCGAGACCGCCAAGATGGCGTCGCTGGGCTATCCGCTCATGTGCGCCGTGTCGCGCAAGCGCTTTGTGGGCGCCGTCTCGGGCGTGACCGAGGCCGCCGCACGCGATGCCGCCACGTTTGGTGTGTGCCTGGGCGCCATCCAGGCCGGCGCCAACATCGTGCGCGTACACGACGTCGTGGGCTTTGCGCAGTTCCTGAACGGTTACTGGGCCGTTGCCAAGCCGCAGCCGCGCCGCGCGTTTGTGGCCGTGGGTTCCAACCTGGGGCATCGCTGCGACAACATCCGCGCTGCGCGCGACATGATTGCCGAGATTCCGCTCACCTGCGTGTCCAACTGCTCGCGCATCTACGAGAGCGAGCCGGCCTACGAGACGCGCCAGGACGCGTTTGCCAACGCCGTCATCGAGATTAAGACCGAGCTGGCGCCGCTGGTGCTGCTCGACGAGCTTATGAAGATCGAGGCCGAGCTGGGCCGCGACCGTTCCAAAAAGGCCAAGGCCAACGGCCCGCGTACCATCGACCTGGACCTGCTGTGGATGGACGGCGAGACCCATGGCGGCAAGAAGCTGCGCCTGCCGCATCCGCTGATCGGCGAGCGCGACTTTGTGCTGGTGCCGCTCGAGGACCTGATGCACGACCCGGCGCGGTTCTTCCGCTACAACGGCGTCGAGGTCAAGGAGCCCGAGGATCGCGTGGGCCATATCGTGGGCGAATTGGGGCGTATGTAGATGATCGAGATGAATGCTGTTGCCGCCGGTACCGAGCTCGATGCGGCGCGTGACGCGGGTCGCGAGGGTGTGTCTGCGGGCTGGTGCGCGTGGAGCGCGGGCGAGGCGTCGTTGACGTTTTCGCTGGTCGCGCGTCCCGATGTGAACATGCACGCCTTCCAC
This sequence comes from uncultured Collinsella sp., assembly GCA_900554135.1. The sequence continues at coordinate 1,401 of USFU01000164.1, forward strand.
GGCCTGCCGTTTGTGGCCGCAATGGGCATGATGGACGCGCTCGCGGGCACGGCCGCAACGCCGGGTCTGGGGCTTGCCGGCAAGGTTGGCATCCAGTGGCCGAGTGACATCGTGTGCGGCGCGCCTGCGTTTGAGACGTCGCTCGCGCGCGTCGCCGTCAACGGCGGTGCCGGTGCCGCGGGCATGTTCGGTGCCGTGACGGTGGATATTGAGCGCGCGGCGCTGGGCGAGCTTGGTGTGGATGTGGCCGACGAGGTGCTGGTCGAGGCACTGGCCGCGGCAGTACTCGCTCGCGTTGACGCCTGGGCGGTTGTTGCCAACACGCCACAGGGCGCTGCCGGCCCGCTGGCCCCGGTGCTGGGTGAGTACTTCGATATGGTGCCGCTGCTGGGTCGTCAGGTCGCGGCGGTGTCGCCCAACGGCTTGCCGCTTGCGGTCGGTGTGTTTGCGGGCCTGGACATCTGGGGTCGTGCGACCATTAAGACCGATGCCGGCGAGCAAGAGTTTCCGCCCGAGGCCGTGCGCATTCGCGGGCTGTAACGCGAGGCGACTGCGCCCAAAGATAACGATGACAACGAAGCCCTCTTCGGCCTGTGCCGGGGAGGGCTTTGCGTGACTGCGGGGTAGCACCTCGGTCCTATTCCTCAAAATTGAAAAAATTTCAATTTTGAGGAATAGGCTTGGCGAACGTTTGCGGGGACTGTGGCATCGGGCGTGCTCGACTTAGGTCCCCGTCCTACCCCAGCTTCTGCATGCGGCGGTAGATTTCGCAGATACCCTTGATGGTGAGCTGTCCATCGACTACGTCGAAGGCGTCGGTCGAATCGGCGACGATGCTGGCGAGGCCGCCCGTGGCGATAACGGTGGCGTCCTCGCGCCCCAGCTCGCGCTTCATGCGCGCGACCAGGCCCTCGGCCATGGCGGCAGCGCCTGTTACGGCGCCGACCTTGATGCACTCCTCGGTATCGCGGCCGATGGCGTGCTCGGGCGCCTCGAGCGGAACGCTGGCGAGCTTGGCGGCTCGGGCGGCGAGCGCGTCCATCGAAATGCGGATGCCCGGCGCAATCGCTCCGCCAATGTAATAGCCGTCCTCGTCGATGACGTCGATATTGGTTGCGGTGCCAAAGTCCACCACGATTGCCGGGGCGCCGTAGAAGGTTTCGGCAGCGACGGCGTTGGCGATGCGGTCGGCACCAACGGCCTGGGGGCGCGCCGCCCGCAGCTTGGTTACGGCCGCCGTCTGCGGCCCAATGACGATGACGTCTGCCGCGATGCGGTTGGCCACGGCGTGCCACTCGCGCGAGAGCTGTGGCACCACGCCGGCAAAGGCGATCGCGTCGACCGCGCCGAGCGAGAGGTCGTACATCTTAAAGAAGCCCATCAGGCGCACGTGGATCTCGTCGGCGGTATAGGAGCGGTCGGTGGGCATACGCCACGACTGCACCAGCTCGTCTCCGTCAAACAGGCCCATGGCCGTCTGCGTGTTTCCCATATCGATAGCGAGCAGCATGTCTACTCCAGGTGTCGGCGTAAAAGGACGCGCACCATTGTATACGCGCCGCCGACAGTGCTCGGCTGCGATTCGGTTACAGTGATATGGACTGAGGGGTTTAAATATGAAGGAATTATGCTCTACGAGATTTTCCTTGCCGTTTACCGAACTCCCACGTAATATTCTTTCTTGCGCACATGAGGCGCCCAGACATTGCGGGGTGGAGCAGTCTGGTAGCTCGCCGGGCTCATAACCCGGAGGTCGTAGGTTCAAATCCTGCCCCCGCGACCAAGAACTTGCAGCTCGTCGGCCTAGCCGGCGAGCTTTTTTGTTATTCCGGGACCGTGTTTTCGGTCCAATTCTCAGCCCCCCAAACAAAATCTCGATCTGTAACAGTAAGACCCGTTTTTGCTGAGTAACTGTTACAGATTGAGACAAACCGACGGGCCGCCCCGCCCCATCCACCTGCCGCCACCTGCTATCCGCCGATTTCCGTTGCGCTGTTGTATTCCCATGCCATATCCTCTAGACAACTACGCGGCATCATCGCCGCCGCGCCTACAAGAGAGGAATGTCCATGACCGCACCTGCCACTAAGCTGCTCCAGCCCATTACGGTTGGCCCCCTTGAGCTCAAGAACCGCATTATGTTCCCGCCGCTTACCACCGGCTACGAGGAGCGCGACGGTTCCATTGGCGAGCGCAGCCTGGCTTTTTACGAGCGCCTGGCCCGTGGCGGCGTAAGCTACATCGTCATCGGCGATGTCGCTCCCGTTATGACCGCGAGCCCCACGCCCAAGCTGGCGACCGATGCCCAGATTCCCACGTTCAAGGCCCTGGCCGACGTCGTCCACAAGCACGGCGCCAAGGTTGCGCTGCAGCTGTTCCACCCCGAGTACGACGTGCCCGGTGTCGGCCGCATGGTCATGGGTTCCATGGCTGCCGCCAAGGCCGCGCAGGAGGCCAAGGCCGCCGGCGACGAGGAGACCTTTGCCGCCAAGATGGCCGAGTCCAACGA
>USFU01000165.1 GCA_900554135.1 uncultured Collinsella sp.
CAGACCTTCCTGAGCTTGCCGATCTCGGAAGGCACGTGCAGACCTTTCGTCATGGCCTCCTACCTTTCTTTCGGGCCTTACTGGCCGAATGTATCAGCGCCCCTCCGTATGGGACGCTGCTTGCTGACAGCTCTAGTTATATCCAAAAACCACCCGCAATTCCACCTCGCCCCCGAACGGTCAGCAAAGTGCGATGAACGGTATATCGCATATGATTCCCCCATGATGCACTTCAGTTTTCTAAAGCAGGTTTTCAAAGGTAAACGTTCTTTTTTCTAAGGAATTAAGCCAGATTGCACAAATATTTTCATGTTTAGGAATTGCATAGCTAAAACGGTTTTCTGCATATATATGTCGTTTGTCCGCGATTCGATTTGGATTCGATTATATTCAGCTTGCAATCATTCTTATTCATACATTCTCACCAGTTGAGTATGGATATAGATTGTTTTCAAAACGAGTCAGGCAGTTAGTTGCATGCTTGACAGCGTAAGAAGTAGGTAAAGATACCGTTCGCACAATACGTCCGTGCCGCAAGTCGACTAAATTGAGACAATAGTGAATAGTGTTAGGCTACCGTCCCCTGCGGGGACTGAACGGACAGATGCATATGCCGAGCAAAATCGAAAAGAAGCAAAAGGCCGCTAAGCTGCGCAAGCCGCCGCGCGACTTCTCGTACACGCAAAATCGAGAGCTCAGCTGGCTGCGCTTTGACAACCGCGTGCTCGACGAGGCTTTTGATGAGTCCGTGCCGCTGTTCGAGCGCCTTAAGTTCGTCTCGATCTTCGAGTCAAACCTCGATGAGTTCCTTATGGTGCGCGTGGGTGGCCTGTCCGACCTTGCCGAGCTCAAAAAGCAGCCTGTCGACAACAAGAGCAATATGACCGCCTCCGAACAGGTCGATGCTGTCATGGCCGAAATGCCCGAGCTCCTTACCCGTTGGGAGTCCATCTTTAAGAACATCGAGGGCCAGCTCGACACCCTGGGCGTTCACCGTGCCCGCATCGATTCGCTTACGCCCGAGGAGCGCACCTTTGTCACCCGCTACTTCCAGGCCTACGTGTCGCCGGTCATCTCACCGCTGGTGATCGACCCGCGCCACCCCTTCCCCAACCTGCGCAACGGCGCACTTTACCTGGCGTGCGGCCTGGACGGCGTCACCGACGAGGAAAGTCTGCTGGGCCTGATCGAGATTCCCGCCTCGATGAACCGCGTGGTCGAGATCCCCTCGCCCACCGGCACCTACTCCTACATTCTGCTCGAGGACGTCATCCTCGCCTGCCTGGACAGCTGCTTTGGCTCCTATAAGCCGCTGGATCGCGCGCTGATCCGCGTCACCCGCAATGCCGATATCGACCCGGACGGCGAGGGCGTCGAGGAGGAAGAGGATTACCGCCAGCACATGAAGCGCATTCTCAAGAAGCGCCTGCGCCTGCAGCCGGTAGTGCTCGCCGTCTCGGGCTCACTCGAAAAAGCAACGCTCAAGACTATCCGCAAGGCGCTCGAGCTCTCGCGTCGCTCGGTCTTTACCTGCGATATCCCGCTCAACCTGGGCTATGTCTTTGGCATTGAGGGCAAGATTCCCGAGCACCTGCGCAACGAGCTGCTCTTTACGCCGTTTAAGCCGCAGCCCAACCCCACCATCGATATGACCCGCTCCATCCGCGAGCAGGTACTTCGGCACGACAAGCTGCTTTTTTATCCCTACGAGGCCATGAACCCCTTCCTGGATCTGGTGCACGAGGCCGCCTACGACCCCGAGTGCATCTCACTGCGCATCACGCTCTACCGCGTGGCCAAGCAGAGCCGCCTGTGCGAGTCGCTGATCGATGCCGCCGAGAACGGCAAAGAGGTCACGGTGCTCATGGAGCTCCGCGCCCGCTTCGACGAGCAGAACAACATCGAGTGGGCCGAGCGTCTGGAAGAGGCAGGCTGCACCGTCATCTACGGCTCCGAGGGCTTTAAGTGCCACTCCAAGATCTGCCAGCTCACCTATCGCGAGGGCATGGCGCTTACACGCCTGACGCTGTTGGGCACCGGCAACTTTAACGAGAAGACGGCCAAGCTCTACAGCGACTTTATGCTCATGACCGCCCATCCCGGCATCGGCGAGGACGCCAACTTGTTCTTCCGCAACCTATCGCTGGGCAACCTGCGCGGCGATTACCGCTTCCTGGGCGTGGCGCCGGTCGGCCTCAAGCCGCTCATCATGCGCGGCCTGGATCGCGAGATTCAGCGCGCCCTCGCTGGCGAGCCCGCCCGCGTGTTCTTTAAGCTCAACTCGCTCACCGACCGCGAGGTCATCGACAAGATCGCCGAGGCATCGTGTGCCGGTGTGCGCGTGGACATGATCATCCGCGGCATCTCGTGCCTCAAGCCGGGCGTTCCGGGCAAGACCGAAAACGTGCATGTCCGTTCTATCGTCGGACGCTTTTTGGAGCATGCGCGCGTTTACGCCTTTGGCGTGGACTCGGACATGATCTATCTGAGCTCGGCCGACATGATGACGCGCAACACCGAGCACCGCGTTGAGATCGCCTTCCCCGTGCTCGACCCCACCTGCCGCGCCCTGGTGCACGAGTATATGGGCATGCAGCTGCGCGACAACGTGAAGGCCCGCAGCCTCACGAGCGACGGCACCTGGGTCCCCGTGGAGCGCCACGAAGGCGAGAGGCCCTTTAACTCGCAGGAAGCCCTGTTGGAGCGTGCCTATCGCAACGCCGAGGCCGCCGCCGAGGCAAAGCCCGCCCCCGCCCCTGCTCCTAAGCCGCAGCCGGCCGCACCCGAGGTTCAAAAGGTCCAGGCGACCGTCATTGAGCCCGAGCCTGCACCTGCACCTCAGCCCGAGCCGCAGGTCACCAAGCCCGCACCCGAGACGAGCCCCCGTCGCGATAAGCCCGCCGGCAAGACCAAGGCTATCGAGCGCCATCGCCCCGGTCGCGTGCGCATGGGCTTGGGCCTGATTGGCCTGGGTCTTAAGACGCTCATTACCGGCAAGACGAAATAGTCGTTTGTAGAAGCGCCCCGCATTTGAGGAATGCCTCGGATGCGGGGCGCTTTTCCCTGATACCATGGTGCGGACAACAACGAGAATGACAGGCAGGGATATGAAGCTCACTATAGAATCGATGACATATGGCGCCGACGGGCTGGCGCACGCCGACAACGGCAAGGCCGTCTTTGTGCAGGGCGCCGTGGCAGGCGACACCGTCGAGGCCGAGGTCGTACAGGACGGCAAATCGTTCATGCGCGCCCACGCCACCGAGATTCTGGAGCCAAGCCCCGATCGCATTCAGCCTCCCTGCCCCTTCGTGGGCATCTGCGGCGGCTGCTCGTGGGGCAATCTCTCACGCACGGCACAGCTCGCCGCCAAGGAGCAAAACTTGCGCTCCACGCTCGAGCGCATCGGCAAGTTCGCTCCTGAGCAGGTCGATGAGTTGGTACAGCCCATCCGCCACACCAAGGACGACTGGGGCTACCGTAATAAAATCGAGCTGGAGCCCACCGTCGTCAACGGTCGTGTTCGTCTTGGCATGCACGGTGTCGACCCCAGCAAAATCGTGACCGTCGATGCGTGCCCGCTGTTCGATAAGCGTTTTCCCAAGGCGCTCAAATCGGTCGTCGGCGCGCTCAACTATCTGAGCGGCAGCCACGACCTGGGCCTCGAACGCGTGGGCATTCGCGCATCGCGCCGCACCAAGGCACTCGAGGTCGCACTCTGGACGCCCACAGGCTCTTTTCCTCGCTCGCAGGTCTCCCGCGTGCTGGCGGACGCCGCTCATCCCACGAGCATCGTGCGTGTGATGAGCAAGGGCGAAAAGAAAGCCCGCCGTGTCTCCAAAGTCGAGATGCTCGCCGGCGAGGGCTCGTGGACCGAGAATATCGCCGAAGG
>USFU01000166.1 GCA_900554135.1 uncultured Collinsella sp.
GATGCCATCGTGAGCGAAGGCGAGCTGGCACTCGATCGCGCCCGCGCCATGGAGGCCCGCGAGGAGGCGGCGGTGCTTGCCAAAAACGAACAGCTGCGCGCCAACCTGCTGCGCTCCATCTCGCACGACCTGCGTACGCCGCTTACCAGCATTTCGGGTAATGCCGACGTGCTGCTCGACCAGGGCTCGACCGGCACCGCCGTGCTCGATGCCCAGACGCGCCGCGGCCTGCTTCTATCCATTCGCTCGGATGCGCTGTGGCTCAACGCCACCGTCGAGAACCTGCTCGCCATCACCAAGCTCGAGGGCGGCGGTATGCGACTGTCGACCACGCTCGAGCTCATGGACGATATCGTCGAGGAGGCGCTGCGCCACGTGAGCCCTGCTGTGCGCGAGCACGACCTTAAGGTGGTGGCGTGCGATGAGCCGGCGCTCGTCAACGTCGATGCGCGCCTGATGGTGCAGCTGGTGGTCAATCTGGTGAACAACGCCATCACCTATACGCCCGCAGGCTCGCATATCATGATTTCGATTGGCGTCGACGATGGACGCGTGGCGTGCTCGGTGGCCGATGATGGTCCGGGCATCGCACCCGAGGACCGCGAGCGGATCTTTGAGTCGTTCTATACCGCCAACCATGGTCTGGCCGACAGCCACCGCAGCGTGGGCTTGGGTCTTTCGCTCTGCCGTTCCATTGCGTTGGCGCATGGCGGTAGCATAGAGGTTGCCGCGGCGGACCCGCACGGTTCGATCTTTACGATTGAACTTCCCGCCGCCGACGTTTCGTTTGATAAGGAGTAGCGCCGTGTCGAACTCTGCCGTAAAACCGCTCATCTTGGTCGTTGAGGACGACCCAGCTGTTCGCAACCTTATTGTTGCTGCGCTCGAGGCGCACGGCTTGCGCCATATGGCCGTGGAGACCGCCCATGCCGCCATCGCCGCCGCCTCATCGCAGGCACCGAGTATTGTGCTGCTCGATCTGGGCCTGCCCGATATGGATGGTGTCAAGGTGGTGGAGTCGGTGCGCGCATGGTCGGGTATGCCGATTATTGTGGTTTCGGCGCGCAGCGAGGATGCGGACAAGATTCGCGCGCTCGATGCCGGCGCCGACGACTACCTGACCAAGCCGTTTTCGGTCGAGGAGCTGCTCGCGCGCATTCGCACGACGCTCAGGCGTCTCTCGTATGCGCAAACGGGCGGCGTTGCCTCCGAGGGCTCGTTCGATACCGGTGAGCTGCATATCGATTTTGATGCCGGCATCGCCACGATGGATGGCGAGGAGCTGCATTTGACACCGATTGAGTACAAGCTCCTGTGCCTGCTGGCGCATAACGCCGACAAGGTGCTGACGCATCAGTTTATCCTGCACGAGATTTGGGGCACGGCAACTAAGAGCGACCTGGCGAGCCTGCGTGTCTTTATGGGCACGCTGCGCAAGAAGATCGAGTCCGACCCCGCGCATCCGCGCTATATCCAAACGCACGTGGGTATCGGTTACCGCCTGGTCACCCAAGGCTAGATCGCCAACCACCATCTCAATATGAGTTGCGGTGAAATAGTTCCTGTTTGGTCCTTTACCAGGCATTTTTAGGAACTATTCCACCGCAACTTTGTTATTTGCCCTTGGGCTTGCTGGCGTAGAACTTCTTCTTTTTGGGCTTGCCGGCGGGGGAGGGTTTGTCGGCAAAGTTGGACTTGCCGTTGCCGGCCTGCGCGTGCGCGGGCGCCGTTGCGCGGGGCTTGCGGGCCTCGGGGTTGCGCAGCTCCTCAGTTCGCTCGGCAATTTCCTCGGCGCTAAAGCCGACCTCGGCCATGGCGTCCTCGATGGGCAGGCGGCGCACGATATAGCAGTGGTGCACCTTCTGGTTGCGTGCGAAGTCCTCGGGGATGGTCTGCGCCGTAATGTCCTGTAGCACCACGCCCGCGCGTGCGAGCTTGCGCGTCTCGGGACGGAAGCCGCGCAGGTTGCAGCTAAAGATGGCATGGCCGCCCTGTGCGAGCAGGCGCGACACGCCGGCCAAAAGCTCAACATGGTCACGCTGGACATCCCAGGTGCGACGGCCCATCTTGGACGAGTTCGAGAACGTGGGCGGGTCGACAAAAATCAGGTCCCAGCGGTTGCGCGTCTGGCGCTGGTCACGAATCCAGGCAAGCACGTCATCGCGCACAAAGTGATGCTGCGGCCCCACAAAGCCGTTCTGACGCATGTTGCGCTCGGCCCAGTCCAGATAGGTGTTGGAGAGGTCGACCGTCACGGTCTCCTCGACGCCGCCATCGGCTGCGTAGCAGGTGGCAGTGCCGGTGTAGGCGAACAGGTTGAGGAAGCGGCGCGCCTGCTTGGCATGCTCGCGCACCAGGTTGCGGGTGACGCGGTGATCCAGGAAGATGCCCACATCCAGATAGTCGTCAAAGTTGACGGCAAAGGTAAGGCCGCCCTCTTCGATGAGCGGCAGACGGCGACGTGCGATGTTAGCGCGCTCGCTCGAGCCGCCCTTGCCGGCGCCCTGCTTGCCGTACTGCGAGCCGCCGCGTGAGCGCATGCGGGCCTTGGCGTGCACGTGCTCGGCCGGAACATCCAGGATGCGCGGTGCGATGGCCAAGATGTCGAGCATGCGGGCCTGGGCCAGTGCGGGGTCGATGGTCTTGGGCGCGGCGTATTCGGCGATGACGAGCCAGCGGCCCGGCGTCTGCGGGCAGCCCTCGTACAGATCGATGGCGGCGGAGTAATCGGGTAGGTCGGCATCGTAGACGCGGTAGCAGCTCACGCCCTCGCGCTTGGCCCACTTGCGACGCAGGCGGGCGTTCTTGCGCAAGCGGTTGGCGAACTGCTCAGACTCGGGGATGAGCACGGGCAGCGGCTTGCCGTCGCCCAGGTCGAGCGTGGCGGCAGGCTCGGGCATGGGGGTGTCGGCGGCTTTGTCGTTGACTTCGTTGGCATCCGCAACCTCGGCCTCGGCATCCGCACTGGTCGAAGCCTCAAACGCCGCGGCGGCGTGGTCGAGCGAAGGCCAGGCTTCGACGGTCGCCTCCTCGTTATTGGGCATGACGGCGATCGAGCGCTCGGGCTCGGCGTGGAGCGCGCGGGCCAGCAATCCGTCGCGGGTGAGCGCGGCGACCGGCGCCGCGGCAAGCTCGGGCGCGCGGCGCAGCTCACCGACCAGCGTCATGGCGTCATGCATGAGCGAAAGCGGGGTTTCGGTGGTGTCTGCGACCATGGCGGCACCGGCGACGGCGCCCGCGTGGTCCAGCACGGCGGCGGACTTGGCGGCGCAAAAATCGACAAAGCGCTTGTAGCCGGCGCACTTGACCATGCGCTCAGCGGTCTTGCGGGCGGCGGGGTCAACATCCGCGGCAACGATGCGTGCCTGGCGCTCGCGGGCTGCGGTCTTGCGCTCGCGTGCCTCGGCAAGCAACTGCTCCCACAGGGCGGCGTCGTGCAGCTGCCAGCCCTCAAAGCCCCAGCGCTCTCGTGCAGCGCCCGGGGCGCGGTCGGTCAGAATGTTCACGGCCTCCAACAGCAGGCCGCCGCCGGCGCACGAGGCGTCGACCAGCGTGGGCAGGGCTTCGTTCTCGTAATCATCGGCCGTTAGCTCGCGCTCGCACAGTGCGGTCCAGCCGACTTGCGCCAGCACCAGGGCGGCGTAGTCGGGGCGCAGCACGTGAGTGCCCTCGCCGGCGCGGGTCGCGGCGGGCGGCAGGCGCTTGAACAGCGGGTCGCCTGAAAGGTCCAGGCTGATGCTCGCGCGGCGCTGGCGCAGCGAAAGCAACAGGTGAACGTCGGGATCGGCAGCGTCGAC
>USFU01000167.1 GCA_900554135.1 uncultured Collinsella sp.
GCTCATCAAAGCGGGCGCGGCGCGCAACCACTATTGTCCTAACCAGCATGCGCGTAGGTTGGTCATGCGCGAGTCGCGCACGCTGGGTCTTATCGTCCCTAACATCGAGAGCCGCTTTTTTGCCTCGCTCGCCGGCAGTTTGGAAAAGCGCTGCCGTGAGGACGGTTACGCACTCTTTATTACCAGCTCGGGCGGAAGCGCCGATGACGATCTTGAGCTGCTGCGCCAGTTGGTGACGCGCGGCGTTGACGGCGTCTTTTTGGTGGTGGGTGACGAGTTCTCAGACGACCGCGCCCTGCGCGAAGAAGTCAGCCATCTGCCCATTCCGGCGGTAATGGTCGACCGTGCCATTGAGGGGCTCGAGTGCGACAAGGTGATGTTCGACCACGAGATGGGTGGCTACATGGCCACCCGCTATCTGATCGAGCAGGGTCACTGTCGCATTGCCTGCTTGGTTAACGCGCGCCGTTCCAATACAGGTCGCAAGCGACTTGCCGGCTATGAGCGCGCGCTGCGTGAGGTTGGCCTGCCTATCGACGCACGTTTGGAGTTTGAGAGCGAGTACTACATTCCGAGTGCATACGAGGCCTCGGAGGCGGTACTCGCAACCGACGCCACCGCCGTGTTCGCAAGCTCGGACAACATTGCCCTCGGTTTGCTCAAGCGCTTGCACGAGATGGGGAAGAGCATCCCGGGCGATATCTCGGTGGTGAGCTATGACAACTCGGCGGCAGACGTCCTCTTTGAGCCGGCACTGACCGCCATTGAGCAGGATCCTGGCGTGCTCGCGGAGCATGCTTTTGGCTGCATGTCCAAGCGTCTTGCCGGTAGGGGCGGTAGGCGTGCCGAAGAGGTCGTCCTGGAGCCGGCACTTATCGTTAAGGGCAGCGTGCTCAAGCTTACTAAACACAACTAAACACGTTTATCAATTTGCAGAGACTGAATGTTGGGCAGCTGTGACAGGCAACGCCGCAGGTGAATGTCGCGTTTTGTTGATCGATGCGATTGATAAGGATGATAAAACGTTTTTTCACCATGATAAAACGTTTTAGCAAATATACTAGTCCCAACGAATGGTTGCCGTATCGGAGGGTGACCGCACAGCGAAGGGACATAAACAATGGCTAAAACACTGGGGACGCCGTGGAAAAAGCTAGGACACGAGGTGCCGGCTTCCGAGCTCGAGGGCGTCGATCTGTATTGGCGCGCATCGAACTATCTTTCCGTCGGTCAGATCTACCTTCGCTCTAACCCGCTGATGCGCACCGACTTTGTTGATGAGAAAACCGGTGAGGTGCGCGACTTTGGTCGTCCGGACGTTAAGCACCGTCTGGTCGGTCACTGGGGCACCACACCCGGCATCAACTTCCTGTTCGGTCATGTCAACCGCCTCATCGCCGATCACAACCAGAACGCCATTTTCTTGATGGGCCCGGGTCACGGTGGCCCCGCCGGTACCGCCCAGTCGCTGCTCGATGGTACCTACCGTGAGATTCGCCCCGACATCACCAATGACGAGGCTGGCCTGCAGAAGTTCTTCCGCCAGTTCTCTTATCCCGGCGGCATCCCGAGCCACTTTGCGCCCGAGACGCCCGGCTCCATCCACGAGGGCGGCGAGCTCGGCTACACGCTCAGCCACGCCTACGGCGCCGTCATGGACAACCCGAGCCTGCTGGCCGTGGCCGTGGTGGGCGACGGCGAGTCCGAGACCGGTCCGCTTGCGACTTCCTGGCAGTCCAACAAGCTCGTGAACCCGGCAACCGACGGTATCGTCCTGCCGATCCTGCACCTCAACGGCTACAAGATTGCCAATCCCACCATCCTTGCCCGCGTGTCCGACGAAGAGCTCACCAAGTTCTTTGAGGGCATGGGCTATAAGCCGCACTTCTTTGTCGCCGGTTTCGACGATGAGAGCCATGCAAGCATTCACGCGCGTTTTGCCGCCCTGTTCGAGCAGGTCTTCGATGAGATCTGCGACATCAAGGCCACCGCTATGGCTCAGGCCACTGCGGGCGAGACCGTGGTCCGTCCGGCCTATCCCATGATCGTGTTCCGTACGCCCAAGGGTTGGACCTGCCCCAAGCAGATTGATGGCAAGAAGACCGAGGACTCCTGGCGCGCCCATCAGGTGCCGCTGGCGAGTGCCAAGGACACCCACGAGCACTTCCGCGTGCTGCGCGAGTGGCTGCGCTCCTACAAGCCCGAGGAGCTCTTTACGCCCGAGGGTCAGGTGCGCCCCGAGGTGACGGCCTTTATGCCGACCGGCGAGCTGCGCATTGGCGCCAACCCCAATGCAAACGGCGGCAAGGTGCGCCGCGAGCTTGAACTTCCCGATATTCATGCCCACGAGATTCCCGTCGCAAGCAAGGGCCACGGCTGGGGCTCCACCGAGGCTGCCCGCGTCTTTGGCGAGTACACTGCCGACGTTCTGGCCAAGAACATGGACGATTTCCGCATCTTCGGTCCCGACGAGACTGCGTCCAACCGCCTGCAGGCTGCCTACAAGGTGACCAAGAAGCAGTGGGATGCTGGCTTTTACGAGGACGATGCCAACGACGAGCTGCTGGCCGGTTCCGGTAAGGTCGTCGAGCAGCTGTCTGAGCACCAGTGCGAGGGCTTCCTCGAGGCCTACGTGCTCACCGGTCGCTCGGGTGTGTGGAGCTCCTACGAGAGCTTTGTCCACGTGGTCGATTCCATGGTCAACCAGCATTGCAAATGGCTCGAGGCCACCAAGCGCGAGATTCCGTGGCGTGCCCCCATTAGCGGTCTCAACATTTTGCTGTCGAGCCATGTCTGGCGCCAGGACCACAACGGCTTCTCGCACCAGGACCCCGGCTTTATCGACCTGCTGCTCAACAAGGCCAACGACACGCATATCGTGAATGCCTACTATCCGGCCGACGCCAACATGGCCCTTGCCGTTGCCGAGCGCGTCTACCAGTCCACCGACTGTGTCAACGCCATCTTCTGTGGCAAGCAGCCCGCTCCCACCTTCCAGACGGTCGACGAGGCCAGGTCCGAGCTCGCCGAGGGCGTAGCGACCTGGGAGTGGGCATCGACTGCCGACTCGCTCGCAGAGGCCGACGTCGTGGTCGCCACGTGCGGTGACGTACCGACGCTCGAGGCTTTGGCTGCAACCGACATGCTGCGCGAGCTGGGCATTAAGGTGTGGTTCGTCAACGTGGTCGAACTGCTCAAGATCCAGAACGTCTGCGAGAACGACCAAGCCATCAGCGATGAGCGCTGGGCTGAGCTGTTTGGCCACGGTGAGAAGCCCGTGCTCTTTGCATTTCACGCCTATGCCGGCACGATCCGCCGTCTGATCTGGAACCGCCCCGGCCACGATGCCTTCCGCGTCCACGGCTACGAGGAGAAGGGCTCCACGACCACACCGTTCGACATGCTGCGCCTGAATAACATGGACCGCTGGGCCCTGGCCGCCGACGTGCTGCGCATGGTCGACGCTGATAAGTTTGCCGAGCAGATTGATGAGTGGGAGGCTTTCCGCACTGAGGCCTTTGAGTTCGCGTGCGACGAGGGTTTCGATCACCCGGCCTTTACCGACTGGGTCTGGCCCGACGCCGCAGCCGCAACTGCTGCCGACGGCGCGCTCTCCGCAACGCAGATGACCGCTGGCGACAACGAATAGCATCCGGGACGGCCTCGCGCTGGGGCCGCCCCCCCGGGGGGGGGGGGGCGGGCGCGAGCGGGGGGGGGGGGGGGAGGAGAAGAGGCGGCCCCCCCCCCCCCCGGCCCCCCCGCGCGAGGGGGGGAAGGGGGGGGGGGATTT
>USFU01000168.1 GCA_900554135.1 uncultured Collinsella sp.
GGTTGAATGCGGCGGTCTCGAAAACCGTTTGGCCTGTATAAGGTCACGAGGGTTCGAATCCCTCCTCCTCCGCCATTTTGGTTGAGAAAGCTCCCGGGAATGGGAGCTTTTTTGTTATCGGATCCCCTCTCGCCCGCACATCCCAACCAAACATGTACATCACCCTCCAAAAACGACATTTTTCGACATCTTTGGAGGCTGATGTACATGTTTGCATATCGCACTCGGCGCACGATCGGCCGTTTTGCCGGCATTCGGTATATTTCCTCACTTCAACGGACATAAGGACTGCATATCGGCATAAAGCGAGAGGTCCCTAATGGATACTCCTGTTCTCATTACGCATAAAACCGCATGGCTCGTCCATCATGCGCCACAAGACCTGGTTCAAGCGGTCGCGCAACACGACTACCAGATAGGCGCAAGAGGCCTCTCCACCCAGCAACGCACCGCGCGCATCCGACAGGCTCTTACCGACTGCGGTATTCCCACTAGCATGCTTGAGACCATCGATATCTCCGTTGTATTTGCCTTCGAGCGAATCCGCGCCAACGGTGTAAATTGCCACGTTCTTGGCCAAAATCTACCCTACGACCATATTGACGAGCTGACCCCCGGTATTTTTATCACCGACGAAGCCCTTACCTTCGTATTCGCTGCCGAGTGGATGGACAGAATCGAACACCTCGAATACGGCTACGAAGTTTGCGGTGATTATCGCATGGGGCTTAATCCCGATGACCCTTATACCGAGCAGCCAGCCACCACTTCCAAGGACGAAATTGTCGAACTGCTCGATCGGCACCCCGGCAAACCCGGTGCCACACGCGCCAGACTCGCGCTCAGACATATCTACGACCACTCAGCCTCACCCATGGAAACCGCATCCGCTATCGCCCTTTCACTCCCGACGAGCGAAGGCGGCGTTGGCATCCGAGGTGTCGAACTCAACAAGCCACTCGAAATCCCTAAACGACTTTGGCATTGCACCAAAGCTCGAACGCTTAAAATCGATGCCCTCATTACCTATAAGCGAAGAGAGCTCGGCATCGAATATAAGGGCGGCTTTCACGACGAGGTCGAACGCAAGGGAGCAGATGCGGAGCGAGAGGCCGTGCTCGCCCAAATGGGCTATCGCATCGTCACGCTCACCTCAACGCAATTTGCCAGCCAACTCGCTTTCCACCGCGCCATGAACAATATCCGCGAAGCGCTCGGCATGCCTCGTTGCGTAGATGCCGAGTATCAGCGAAAGCAAAACGAACTGCGCAAGGTACTTATCCGCAACTGGAAGAGCGATCAAGCCGAAGAGTCGCCTTCTGGGTAACGACGGACCCGCTCGCCCCGCGCTTCCCCAAACATGTACATCACCCTCCAAAAACGACATTTTCTGACATCTTTGGAGGCTGATGTACATGTTTGGAACCTATGACCGCACCCAGTCCCGACCGTTTGCCGAGCAGTAGGGTCGCAATCGGCGCCGAACATGTACTATGTACGGGCATTGTCTAAACCCGTAACTCAAAGGAACCCATCTTGCCCGTCGCCGCCGCTATAACCGTTACCTCACATGCCTCGGATGCCATGGTCGCTATCCCCTTTTGGCTCGAGATGTTCGCCGTTGTCGCGGCATCGATCTCGGGCGTGCTGGTCGCGCGCGAGCACAAGCTCGACCTGGTGGGCGCGGTCGCACTCGCCGTGGTCTGTGGCCTGGGCGGCGGTCTTTTACGCGACATGACGCTGCAGGTGGGCAACGTCTACATCCTCAATCAGCCGATGGCACTCCCGCTTTCCATTGCCACGGCGGCCATCATCTACATCTTCCCGGCAATCGTCGATAAACCCGAGAAACTCATCCCATTGCTCGACATCATCTCGGTCGGCATCTACGCCGCCACCGGAGCGGACAAAGCACTGGTTTATGGCTTTGCGCCGGCCGTATGCATCATGATGGGCTTTTTCACCGCGGTGGGTGGCGGCATGTTGCGCGACGGCTTTATGGGCGTGGTTCCGGGCATTTTCCAACGTACTAACTTTTATGCCATCGCCGCCATCGCCGGATCGACAAGCTATGTGTGTCTCGTTATGAGCGGCATCATGAGCAATGTCGCCGCGCTGGTCGTATGCGTCGCGGTGACCATGGGTCTGCGCTGGCTCTCGCTGCGCTTTGATATCAAAAGCCCCACCGAGGAAGACATCGCACGTTTTTTGCATCGCAAAAAGTAGGTGGCGCGGGCTCGTCCCCGAAATGCAACTGAGAGGTTCTTTTAGAGCGCCCGCGCGTTGGGTACCCTGTTAGATACATGTCGAGTATCTAACGAAGGATTCACTATGCCTTGCAACCTAGCACCGTCGTCCCGACGCCGTAAAACGCGTGGCCGCATCGCCCTCCTATTCGCACTGATTGCACTTGCGCTGACCGCGCTTCCCACGACGTCGTTCGCCGGCACAGACACCGCGGGCAACGTGCTCGCAACCGAAGTTGACTCAAATCCGTCTGGCGTCGAAGGCGACCTGTACTGGGCCGGCCAAAGCCTTAACCTAGACGACGCTTCCATCGGCCGCGATATTATCGCGGCAGGCGAGAGCTTGTCGATTCGCGACTGCACTGTGGGCGGCGCCGTTCGCCTGGCGGCGCGCACCATCGATATCTCCAAAACCGCAATCGATGGCAGCGTGACGGTAGCCGGTCAGCATGTCGTGCTCAACACTGGTAGCACCGCCAACTGTTTTTACGCGATGGGTGAGACAGTTGCCCTACGAGGCTCCGCCAAGTCGGCAGCACTTGCAGGCGATACGGTGACCATCGACGGCACCGTCGAGGGCGATGTCGAGGTTTGGGCCGATAAGCTCGTCTTGGGCAAGAATGCCCGCATTACCGGCACCGTGAGCGCGCATGTTTCCGAAGACCCCGAGCGCGCCGCAGGAGCCGAGGTCGGCGCGCTCAAGATCGACCGCACCGAGAACGAAGATACTTCCACCATTAACGATGTCATCAGCGGCATCGTCGCCGCGGCGCTCTCGACCTGCTTTGTCGCTCTGCTGCTCGAGCTCGTCTTTCCGCGAGCGACCGCCAGCGCCGCCGGAATGCTCCACCAGCACCCCACGCCCCTGTGGGTGAGCGGTCTTCTGGGCACGATCGCTATCGTCCCCGCCGTCCTACTGCTGATTATCTCCATCGCTGGCCTGTCGCTTGCCGGAACCCTCTTGTGCGGCGTTATCGGCATCGCGCTGGTCTCCACCGCTTTTGCGGGCTGCGCAATCGCCCGCATGGTCGGACATAACCAGAACCGCTACGCCATGGCAGCCGTCGGCGGTATCGCCGCAGGTGTCCTCACGGGACTTCCCCTCATCGGCGACTTCATCAGCGGCGTGGCCTTTGTCTTTATGCTCGGCTACGTTATCCAAATCATCTGGCGCAACGCCCGCCTCAAGCCCCAGCAAGCCGCCAACACGCCAGGCCTTCCCTCCGCCTAGCCGCCAACCACCACAAAAGGGCCAGGCATATTTATGGTGTTGCAAAGCAACCTGACCCCATTGCACCAAAAAGGGCGCCGACCATCGCGGTCGACGCCCTTTCTTATTGGCGGTTATAAGCCCCAGCGATTATTTGTTGACCTGGCCGGCGCGGACGGCAGCCTTCTTGCGGTCGGTGGCGTTGAGCAGACGCTTGCGCAGGCGGATGTTTTTGGGAGTGATCTCCACCAGCTCGTCGTCGGCGATGTACTCCAGCGCCTCCTCCAGCGAGAAGGTGCGAGGCGGCAC
>USFU01000169.1 GCA_900554135.1 uncultured Collinsella sp.
TCGCTGCAGATTCCCGTAACCTGCGACGCACTCTTTGACGAGATTAACTTTGACGAGTATGACTGCGTCGTGCTGCCTGGCGGTCTGCCCGGCGCCACCAACCTGCGCGCCGACCAGCGCGTCTGCGACGTAGTCTGCGAGTTCGCAGCGACCAAGCATGTTGCCGCCATCTGCGCCGCTCCGTTTATCCTGGGCGAACTTGACCTGCTCGAGGGACGCCACGCCACGTGCTTCCCCGGCTTTGAGAAGAGCTTCCCCGAGGGCGCCTATACCGGCGACAAGGTCACGCACGACGGCAACATCATCACCGCCAGCGGCATGGCCCAGTCGCTCCCCTTTGCGCTTGAGCTGCTACGCACGCTCGCCGGCGACAAGGCTGTCGAGAAGGTTGCCGAGGGCATTCAGCTATGATTTTGGCTTCGCAATCACCGCGCCGCATCGAGCTGATGCGCGAAGCGGGCTACGACATCCGCGTCATTCCCGCTGACATCGACGAGACTCCTTTTGATGACGAGGCCCCGCTTACGCTTGTCGAGCGCTTAGCTCGCGCTAAGGCTGCCGCCGTTGCCGCCGAGTACGCCGATCCCAGTGAGCTGACCATCGCGGCCGACACCATCGTCACCTTCGATGGCAAGATTTTAGGTAAGCCGGCAAACGAGGACGAAGCCCGCACGATGCTCCACGAGCTCTCGGGGCGCACGCACCAGGTCGCAACCGGCGTCTGCATCGTTAGAGCCGGAGACGTCACAGCCCCGCACGCCGCCGAGAGCCTGTCGTTTGTCGATGTGACCGACGTGACGTTCTATGAGCTCACCGACGAGCAGATTGAGCGCTACGTCACCTCAGGCGAGCCCATGGACAAAGCCGGCGCCTACGGCATCCAGGGCGTCGGCGGGCGCATGCTCGTGCATGATATTTCGGGCGACTTCTACAACGTGGTGGGCCTGCCCATCGCTCGCGTCGCGCGTGCCATTCAAAAACTATCGTAATTGCATCTGGCGCTGGGTATCCCCCAGCGCCTACAATTTCGGCGTACCGTACGGATCCCGACCGGGCATAAGGCCCGGCGGAAAACCGATAGGAGTAAAACATGGATACACTGCTTGAGGCCATTGACGTTTGCGATGTCGATGGCTTTTGCTTTGGCAACTATACGGACGAGGAGGCCGGCACCGGTTGCACCGTAATCGTGGCACCCGAGGGCGCCACCGGCGGTGTTGACGTTCGCGGCGGTGCCCCGGCATCGCGCGAGACCGACCTGCTGCGTCCCGAGAACACCGTGGACAAGGTCCACGCCGTCTGCCTTTCGGGTGGATCGGCCTTTGGTCTGGAGGCCGCAAGCGGCGTCGCCCGCGAGCTCGAGAGCCGCGGCATCGGCCTTCCCGTCGGTCCCACGCAGGTGCCCATCGTGTGCTCCAGCTGCATCTTCGACCTCGCCTTTGGCGACCCCACCGTACGCCCCGACATTGAGGCTGGCATCTCCGCCGTGCGCGAGGCGCTCGACAACACCCCCACCACGCTCGAGCAGGGCAATGTAGGTGCCGGCACCGGTGCCACCGTGGGCAAGCTCATGGGCCCCGCCACCTGCATGAAGGCCGGCCTAGGCGCTGCCGCCGTGGCACTCGGCCCTGTTAAGGTGGGTGCCGTGGTCTCGGTCAACGCCTGCGGCAATGTCGTCGACCCCTTCACCGGCGAGTGGGTTGCCGGCATGCGCGCCGCAGCCGATAGCGACCAGATCGTCGACATGGAGCTCGCTGCCTTTGCCGCCGCCGGCTCTATGCAGATGCCGCTCGACCGCACCAACACCACCATCAGCTGCATCGTCACCAATGTTGAGCTCACCAAGGCTCAGGCCACCAAGGTCTCCCAGATGGCCGCAGACGCCTATGCGCACGCCATCCGCCCCACGCACACCACCAACGACGGCGACACCATCTACACCCTCGCCAGCGGCAAGCTGGGAGCCCAGGCAAGCGCCGCCGTTCCCCTAGACCTGCTGGGCATGCTCGCCGTAAGGGCTTTGCAAACCGCCATCGTAAACGGAGCCAAAACCGCCAAAACCTCCCACGGCATCCCCGGCGCCGCAAAGTAACCTAACCTGACCGGTTGCCCGGTGGGGCTTGGTTATGTTTGCTGCTCTACAGTCCCATGCAAGACGAAGGCCACATTAAGTGGCCTTCTTTGCATGCGGAACTCGCGACAAACGTAACGCCCGCCCGTCTCCGACCGACTACCAACCAGATTCTCTTCAGCCCAGGCCCCTGTGTACCGCGCGTCGAAGTTCTTCAAATTCAACTAGCCTGACATAATGCGAGATCTAGCAGAGGACCCCTGGTCCTTAACTTGATACGAGTTCCGCACGCAAAGGAGGCGCCAGTGGCGCCTCCGTCTTGCGCAGGACTGTTCGAAGTAGCAAGTTAAGGACCAGGGGTCCCCGTTACCCGAGCGTTTCTGTGCTAGTTGAATTTGAAGATCTTTGAGGCAAGATGGTATAGGCCGAGTGTGGTTTTGTCTCCGGCCCGTCCACGCAGATTGGTAAAGAATCCGACCACGCCGTAGCGAGCACGACGATACATGCGCTCGTCGTACTCCTTCAGGTCCTTCCAAAGCGTCTTCAGGCGCTCATCGGCACAATCTTCCTCGGAAAGCTTGGTGAGCACCGAGCAAATCGCCATCATCATGGTGAAGTAGCCCATCATGTACGAACGCAGACGCGAGGACTCAACGTCCTGGTACAGGTGGAACGATTCCATCATGATGCGCGTTACGCGGAACTGCTGGCCCAGGCGCTTGACCATCGTGGCCTCATTGACGCTCTGGCCCTCGCGACCGATAAAGTAGCGATAGAGGTCGATGTCGGCGTAGTACATGGTCTTGCAGCGCGGCAGCGGCACGTATGCGTAGATATTATCCACGTAGAACGTGTGTGCCGGCATAGGCAGATTCGACTCGCGCAGCACATCGGTGCGATAGCACAGGCTGTGCATGAGCAGGTTCTGATCGGGACGGAAGTGTCCGATCTGGTCCCAAGAGAAAATCTTTTTGCGCGGCAGGGCAAACTTGTAGCCAATAGCGGTATGCGTGCCCTCGTAAACCTTCTCGTACACGTAGTTCGAGATAAACAGGTCGACGCGCTGGTCGCGCTCCTCAAAGCCACGCAGAATCGACAGCATGGTCGAAAGCGCCGCACCGTCGAGCCAGTCGTCCGAGTCGACAACCTTGTAGTAGGTGCCCTGCGCCTCGCGCAGACCCGAAAGGACGGCAATACCGTGGCCGCCGTTCTCCTGGTGCACCGCGCGAATGATTCCAGGATAACGTGCCTCCCACTCGTCGGCCTTGGCGGCCGTCTCGTCCTTGGAGCCGTCGTCCACCACGATAATCTCGATATCGGTGGCGTAATTGCTCCCCTCCAAGATGGAGGTGATGCAATGGTCCATGTCCTTGGCGGCGTTATATGAGGGAATACCGAATGTTATGACTTTATGCATGGCAGGCGATAATCTCATCCGAAAGATCGAGGGCAGAATTGGTCACAGCGTCCATATCGTAGTAACGATACTCGGCCAGACGACCCACCGGGTGGAAGTTCGTCAGGTTCTGGACGCGCTCAAGATAGCGCTCGTAGAGCTCACGGTTCTCGGGCTCCAGGATAGCGTAGTACGGCGTCTCGCCCGAGCCGGGCGTATAGGCCTTGGAGTACTCCTTCATGATGGTGGTCTTGCCGGGCAGGACCTGACC
>USFU01000170.1 GCA_900554135.1 uncultured Collinsella sp.
ACTACACGCGAATCGACAGGTTCTTTTTATCATCGCTCCAGTTGCAAGCATTGCGCGCGGGGCATGCAAAGCAGGCGCGCGACGCTTTGTCGGCTGCATAGAGCAAACGCTCAAGCGGTTGGCTGTTCACGCGCAGCTTTCGATGGCCCAGAATGGCCGTCTTAATGGCTGCGGCATCGGCCGGCTCAAACGCCACGTCATCGGGCATGCCACCGAGAATCGCATCAGCGACGCGCTCGCTTGCAACATCATGGGATATACCCGATTCATACTGTTCATCTTTGCCGATATCGTGAAGAAGTGCCGTAGCGTAGATGACCTCGCGGTCAAATTCGAGTTCTTCCTCGAGATTCTTGATCCACATAATGCGAGCGACATCGAGCAGATGGTCAATACCGTGACGGCAGAAGATGCGACCCGATTCCAACTGTGCAATGTTGCCCAGGTGCCGCCGGAACAGACCGTTGGCACAGATGTAATCAATGCGAGGCATGACGCCAAAAGGCGCCAGGCCCGAAGCCATAAAACCGCGACGCGGCGTTCCCTCGTCAGTATTCGATGTAAAGTCGTTGACGACTCTCATAGTTAGCGTCCCAGCATCCTAAAGAAACGCTCTTCGAGCGCGGGGTCGGTCTCAAAGACGCCGCGGCGAGCGAGCGTCACGGTCTTGGTGCCGGGCTTTTGCACGCCGCGCATGGTCATGCACATATGCTCAGCTTCCATGAGCACAATCGCTCCCTGGGGAGCGAGATAATCCATGAGGGCGTCGGCAACCTGCGCACACAGCTGCTCCTGCAGCTGCAGACGGCGGGCATAAACCTCAACCGTGCGAGCAAGCTTAGAGAGCCCTGCGACACGGCCGTTGGGGATATAGCCAATGGTAGCCTTGCCGTAAAACGGCAGCAGATGATGTTCGCACAGCGAGTAGAACGTGATGTCGCGCTCGATAACCAAATCGTTCGAAGCGACGGCAAAGGTTTTGGACAGGTGCTCCTCGGCACTCTGGTCCATACCGCCGGCGATTTCACCATACATACGGGCAATGCGCGCCGGGGTCTCCAGCAGGCCCTCACGAGTTGGGTCCTCGCCTATGCCCTCAAGCAACAGCTTAATGGCGGCCTCGACTTTTTCCTGATCGACCATCTGGGCCTCACTTTTCCGATTTTGCGTTCGCGCTATGGTACCACGCCCTCCGGCATCGGCCACAAGCTACATAGTATGGGTCGAATAGACCGGATCATCACGCCAAAGTTCAACCGCATCACAAAGCGCAACGCCCTCGCGCTCAGCACGGGCGCGCGTAGCGTTCATATCGATCACGCGCTGATTGCTCGAGCCTCTGAAGCGCAACGAGATATCGTACAGATCCTGAACGAACGGACCGTCCACCAAGATATCGAGGCAGGTAAGGATACGGTCCGTGACCTCGGTATGGTGGCAACCGCCCGGCATAAGCTCCTCGAGCACATCGCCGGTAAAGCACCAAATGGTCTTGCCCGACCCCACAGGATAGGCCGCACGCACGCGTTCTATAAAGTCAACAAGCCCCGCCTGATTCTCGGGCTCCATGGGCTCGCCACCCAGAATCGTCAGACCGTCGTTAAAGGGATGGTCGAGGCTCTCGATAATCTTGTCCTCGACGGCGCGATCGAACGGCTCACCCGCAGCAAAGTCCCACGCAACAGAGTTAAAGCAGTTCTTGCACCCACGACGGCACCCACTCACAAACAGAGAAGTACGAACGCCTTCCCCATCAGCAATATCGAAATACTTAATGTTCGCGTAGTTCATAAGCAACTCTCCCGGGAGGCCGGGACATATCATCCCGTCCTCAAACATTCTCGGCCTTCGGCCTGCGAAACTGCGGGCGGGACGATATGTCCCGGCCTCATGCAAAGGGTAACTCAATGAACGAAGCGAACATCGAGCATAGGGTTCGAGATCCAATAAAAACTGGGTTGCGGCTCAACCGCCATCGCAAGTAAATCGCAGCTGCAGCTCAAATTATTTCCGCTAAGAACTTCGAGGAGTGAGCAGACCGCATGCTGCATCTCAGCTACATCAACTTGGCTGAACCGAAATAGCGAGCAAATGCCCAAGCGGCCCTCTCGGTTCAGCCCCGGAGCGGTATTAGAGATGCAGCACGCGGTCGCGGATCTCCTCGGTTCGACCCTGGTTCCAGAATTGGGTACCGATGTAGCCGCACGTACGACGAGCGACGTTCATCTTCTCCTGGTCGCGGTTGCCGCAATTGGGGCACTCCCACACCAGCTTGCCATCGTCCTCGACAATCTTGATCTCGCCATCGTAGCCGCACACCTGGCAGTAGTCGCTCTTGGTGTTGAGCTCGGCGTACATGATGTTGTCGTAGATGTACTGCATCACGCGAATGACAGCCTTGAGGTTGTCCTGCATGTTGGGAACCTCGACATAGGAGATGGCACCGCCCGGCGAAAGCTGCTGGAACATGCCCTCAAACTTAAGCTTGTCGAAGGCGTCGATCTCCTCGGACACATGGACGTGGTAGCTGTTGGTAATGTAGCCCTTGTCCGTCACGCCCGGGATAATGCCAAAACGACGCTGCAGGCACTTGGCGAACTTGTAGGTCGTCGACTCAAGCGGGGTGCCGTACAGCGAGAAGTCGATATCGCTTTCGGCCTTCCACTCGGCGCACTTGTCGTTCATGCGCTGCATGACGGCCATGGCAAACGGCGTGCCTTCCTTCTCGGTGTGGCTGTGGCCCGTCATGTACTTGACGCACTCATACAGGCCGGCATAGCCCAGGCTGATGGTGGAGTATCCGCCCACGAGCAGCTTGTCGATCGTCTCGCCCTTCTTCAGACGAGCAAGGGCGCCGTACTGCCAAAGAATCGGCGCGGCGTCAGAAAGTGTACCCATCAGGCGCTCATGACGGCACAGCAGGGCACGGTGGCACAGCTCAAGGCGCTCATCGAAGATCTTCCAGAACTTGTCCATATCCTGGTGCGAGCTCAGCGCGACATCGGGCAGGTTGATGGTCACAACGCCCTGGTTAAAGCGACCATAGTACTTGGGCTTGTTCGGGTCGTAGTTCAGCGCGTTGGCGACGTTGTTAAAACCGTTGCCCGAGCGGTCGGGCGTCAGGAAGCTGCGGCAGCCCATGCAGGTATAGCAATCGCCGTTGCCGGCGGTCTCGCCCTTCGACAGTTTGAGCTCGCGCATCTTCTTCTCGGAGATGTAGTCGGGAACCATGCGCTTGGCGGTGCACTTTGCAGCCAGCTGGGTCAGGTAGAAGTACGGGGAATTCTCGTGAACGTTATCGTCCTCGAGTACATAGATAAGCTTGGGGAATGCCGGGGTAATCCACACGCCGGCCTCGTTCTTAACGCCCTCGTAGCGTTGGCGAAGCGTCTCCTCCACGATCATGGCAAGGTCGTGCTTCTCCTGCGGCGTACGGGCCTCGTTAAGATACATAAAGACCGTCACGAACGGCGCCTGGCCATTCGTGGTCATAAGGGTCACGACCTGATACTGAATCGTCTGGACGCCGCGACGAATCTCGTCACGCAGGCGGTCCTCAACGACCTCGCGAACCTTCTCGGCAGACGCGGAAACGCCGAGCTCCTCAAGCTCGCGAGCGACCTCGCCGCGAATCTTCTGACGGCTCACCTCAACGAACGGGGCGAGATGGGTCAGCGAAATAGACTGGCCGCCGTACTGGGAGGAAGCAACCTGGGCGATGATCTGCGTCGCGAT
>USFU01000171.1 GCA_900554135.1 uncultured Collinsella sp.
CTGCATCTGCCTCTCCTTTCACCTATCGCCGGGCGCAATTCAAATATCGTAAACGGTACCTTTTCCTCGGTAAGCGGCTCTTTTGCCGTCTCCGTTTTCGATGGTCGCTATATTACGCTAAAGTGCCTGCAGCACAAGCGACAAATTCAAATTTCTGAAAAGTTTTTTCATTACTTTGTGAAGCGTGGTGCAAATACGCTCCGTTCCTGCGACAATACGCTCGGTTACTGGTTGATGGTTATAACGTCTGAAACAATTTCGAAACGAAAGGCGCGCTTTTATGCAAACTTACGAATCGGACACCAATATCGGCAGCATTAAGATTCTCGCCGTTGATATGGACAAGACGCTGCTCACCGACGAGCGCGTGTTGCCGCAGGGTCTTGATGAGCGCCTGGACAAGCTCGCCGACGCCGGCATCGTGTTCTGCCCCGCCAGCGGACGTCCAGCCCCCAAGCTCGAGGAGATGTTCGAGAGCATCAAGAACCGCCTCGCCTTTTGTCCCGACAACGGAGCGTGCGTCATCTATCGCGGCAGTTATATCTATAAGAGCAACATCGATGTGGCGCTGTATCAGCAGGTGCTCGCTCGTGCCTCGGAGGACCCGCGTGCCGTTCCCGTCCTGTGCTGCTACGACGAGTTCTACGTGCTTGCCCGCGACCATCAGTACCACGACGAGATCAGCGTCTACTACAACACAATCAACTACGTCGACAGCTTTGAGGGCATTGATTTCGAGTCCAACAAGATTTCGGTCTTCTTCCCCGGCTACGACGCCGAGCCCGCTTTCCGCGAGACCTATAGCCCCGAGTTCTCGGACAAGCTCTACGTCACCAACGCCGGGCGCGAGTGGATCGACTTTATGAACCTGGGTGTCGACAAAGGCGCCGGCGTCGCGCATCTGTGCGAGCAGCTCGGCATTGATATCGCCGATGCCGCCGCCGTGGGCGATACGTACAACGATATTCCCATGCTGGAGCGCGTCGGACACAGCTTTATCGTGGACAATGCCGAGGAACACATGAACGCGCATGCTAAATGGCGTATTCCGAGCAACAACGACGGGGGCGTACTGACGCTCATCGACGCCATCTTGGCGGCTCGCTAGCCATCCCATCGGGTCTGGCCGGGCGGCACGGGATAACTTTTCGCTCGGTCAGGTCCTGCGCAAGACGAAAGCCACATTAAGTGGCTTTCTTTGCGTGCGGAATCTACGAAAAGTTAACCCGTGCCGCCCGACCAGACCCTAGGTTCACCTGCTTGCCGCCGAGACGGCCTCTTGAGTGTCTAGATACTTGGCTGAATTAATTTGAAAGAAGGACGCCCCTTGTTGGTGAGGGGCGTCCTTCTGCTTTTGGTTACTTTGGAATTGTGGGTGGCTTCCCTATTTGGCGTCGGCCCAGGTTATGCCGGTGCTGGCTTCGGCGATCAACGGTACGCGGAGGTCTACTACGTGTTCCATGACGTCGCGGACCATGGTGGTGAGGCGCTCGACTTCGTCGTTGGGGCACTCAAAGTCCAGTTCGTCGTGTACCTGCAAAATCATGTGGGCGGCAAAGCCCTCTTCTTCCAGGCGGCGGCTTACGCGGGCCATGGCGATCTTGATGATGTCGGCCGCGGTTCCCTGCATGGGGTGATTCATGGCCGTGCGCTCACCAAAACCGCGGAGCTGCGGGTTTTTGGCCTTGAGCTCGGGAATGTGGCGGCGACGCCCATACATGGTCTCGGCATAGCCCGTCTGCTTGGCGCGCGCCACCACATTGTCGAGGAACGTGCGCACGCCTGGGTAGGCCTCGTAGTAGCGGTCGATCATGTCGCGCGCCTCGGCCATCGAGATATGCAGCGACTGCGACAGACCGTAGGCCTGCTGGCCGTACACGATACCAAAGTTCACGGCCTTGGCGCGGCTGCGCAGGTCGGGCGTCACCTCGGATACCGGCACGCCAAACACGCGCGCGGCCGTCTCGGCATGGAAGTCCTCACCCTCGTTAAAGGCACGTACCAGATGTTCATCGCCCGAAAGATGCGCGAGCAGGCGCAGCTCGATCTGCGAGTAGTCCACCGCCAAAAAGACACTTCCCTCGCCCGCCGAAAACGCTGTCTTGACGGTACGACCCAGCTCGGAGCGCGTCGGAATGTTCTGCAGGTTGGGGTCGCTCGAGGACAGACGCCCCGTCGCGGTGATGGTCTGGTTGTACGTGGTGTGCACGCGACCGTCACCACGGCGCAGCGGACCTAGCGTGTCCAGATAGGTCGACTTAATCTTAGACTTCTCACGCCAGTCCAAAATCAGGCGCACGATCTCGTGGTCGCGGGCAAGATCGCTCAACACCTTGGCGTTGGTCGAATAATAGCCGCGCTTGGTCTTCTTGAGGCCCTTGGTCGGAAGCCCCATCACATCAAAGAGCACGTGCGACAGCTGCATGGGGCTGCCGATATTAAAGGTCTCGTCACCCGCCAGGTCGCGAATACTGCGCTCAACCTCGGCAATCTGGGTTGCCAGACCCTCGGACAGACTGTGCAGGCGGTCGGGATCCACGAGCATGCCCGCGCGCTCCATCTTGGCAAGCACCGGCACGAGGGGCATCTCGATACCGTCGAACACGTTGGCGGCGTTCTCGCGGGCCATGCCCTCGCGCAGCGGCGTCACGAGCGCCAGCGTCAAGGCAGCAGTACGGGCGGCAGGCGCAGGAGCGTCCTCGCCAGCACCCTCCGCGCCGCGGGCCGCAGGCAACGACATCTGCAGATAAGTATCGGCAAGATACGCCTCGTCAAATTCGGAGCGATCGGAATCAAGCAAGTAGGCCGCCACCACCGTATCGAAGATATGGGTGGAATCGGCCGATAGCGGATCCATGAGCTCGGGCTCCGACGAGTCGATAGGTGAAAGCTCGTGCAGCAGCGTCTTCATGTCCGGGCTCGCCAAACGACCCTCCATAAACAGGCGCGCGAGCACGCCGGCGATCACGCCGTGGGCAACGTTGAAGCCATCGACCGCAACCGACGAGCCGCCGTCGCCCTCCTCGAGTGCGAACAGGCCCTTGGAGGTCGCCAGCCACAGCGTGCGGGTCAGGCCAAAGAGCGCGCCCTCTTCCTTATCGTCGTCCACCACGGCGGCGACCCACTCGCCGGCCTCAATCGCGCGGGAGACCTCAGCCACGACGACACCGAGCGTCTCAGCATCGCCGGCGGCGGCACGCGAAACCTCGGGCATCTCAAATACACTGGCAGCAGCCACTGCCCCGCCCTCGCCGCCGATCAGCGCCAAGAAACGGTTCTGCATGGCGGTGATACCAAGCGTACCCAGCGCCGCAGAAACCTCATCGGCAGAAAACGCCGGGAAGGACGTCGTCTCAAAATCGAGCTCAACGGGCGCATCGGTGCGGATGGTCGCGACCTTGCGGCTCAGCAGGGCATCGTCGATGTGTGCACGCAGGTTTTCGCCCATCTTGCCCTTGACCTCGTCGGCGTGTGCGATGACCTCGTCCAGGCTTCCGTACTGCGCAATGAGCGCGCTCGCCTTTTTGGGGCCGATGCCCGGCACGCCGGGAATGTTATCGGACGTGTCGCCCTTCAGACCATAAAAGTCGGGCACGAGCGCCGGCGTAATGCCGTGATACAGATCGTCCACGCTCTCAGGCGTCATGATCGCCACGTCGGACAGGCCCTTGCGGGTCGAGACCACGTTGACGTGCTCGGTCACGAGCTGATACAT
>USFU01000172.1 GCA_900554135.1 uncultured Collinsella sp.
CGGCACGATGCAGCGGGCCAACTGCCTGCTGCGTATTGACGAAGGGCCGTGTGAGCTCAAGCCGGGCGACGTCGTGGACGTCGTGCGCGTCGACCTGCCTGAGGGAACGGTGCTATAGGAGGAACGCTATGGAGTTGAAAATTTCGATCGTGACGTGCTCGGATACGCGCGATCTTGCGCAGGACGAGGCTGGAGCCGCGCTCGAGGAGCTCATCGAGGCGCAGGGATGGACGGTTGCCTCACATGTGGTCGTGCGCGACGACGTTAGCGAGATTGGTGATGCCATTGTGGAAGCTGCCGATGCGTGCCACGCCAATGTCGTGCTCACCTGCGGCGGCACGGGTCTTTCGATGCGCGACGTGACACCCGAGGCGACGCGTGCCGTCTGTGACCGTGATGTGCCGGGTGTCGCCGAGGCAATCCGTGCCTACTCGATGACCAAGACGCGCCGCGCCATGCTCTCGCGCGCTATTTGCATGCAACGAGGTCATACACTTGTCGTAAACTTTCCCGGTTCTACAAAGGCCGCCCGCGAAAGCTGGGAGGCCATAGCGGACCAGCTGGAGCATGCGGCTCAGATGACGGCGGGCGGCGGACATACCAACTAAGCGGTTTACCTGCGGCGGGGCGACCAGAACGGCTGCTCCGCTTTTGTTTTCCGCCGAAGCGACGCCAAGGTGCACGGCAACTCGAAACTATATTCTCTGGCGAGAATAATTTCTCACTATCATTATTCTCGTAGAAGTATAATCTGATTGCAGTTTAAAGCCCGCGGTGGGGTACCCGGGCACAAGGTCCGAAAGGGTTGAATATGTTCGATATGGTTTCACGCCGCGGTTTTGTCTCGCTTTCTGCTGCCGCTGCCGCCGGCTTTGGCCTTGCTGGCTGCTCGGGCAACAAGACGTCCGAGCCCGCTGGCTCCGATGCCGGCTCCGCCAAGTCTTCCTCTAAGAAGAAGGCTGTCGAGCTGCAGGTCTTTGCCGCCAACTCGCTCGAGAAGGCTCTGCCCGAGGTTCAGGAGCTCTACACCGAGCAGACCGGTACCACGTTTGCCGACACGCAGTTCAAAGCGTCCGGCGACCTTGTCGAGCAGATGCGCGCCGGTGCTGCGGTCGACGTGCTCATCACCGCTTCCAAGGGCACCATGGACGACGCCGAGGCCGCCGAGCTCGTCGACGCCGACACCCGTGAGGATATGTTCGTCAACGATCTCGTGATCATTCGCGCCGAGGGCTCCGACACCAAGGTCGAGGTCATCGCCGACGTCGCGAATCTGGACGGCAAGATCGCCATCGGCGACGCCAAGACCGTTCCCGCCGGCAAGTACGCCAACCAGGCCCTGGCCTCCGTGGGCCTCTACACCGGCACCGAGGGCGACGATGGCGAGTATGCTCCCGAGATCGCCGACAAGGTGGCCCTGGCCGACAAAGTTGGTACCGCCGCCGCCTATGTGTCCACAGGCGACTGCGTGGCCGGTTTTGTCTACAGCTCCGATATCTTCCGCTACGACGGCATCGAGGAGGCCTTCGTGTGCCCCGAGGATTCGCACAAGCCCATCGTGTACCCGGGTGCCGTTGCCGAGAGCTCCGAGCACGCCGACGAGGCCAAGGCGTTTATCGACTTTTGCCTGACCAACAAGAAGGCTCAGAAGATTTGGGCTAAGTACGGCTTTGAGCTTTCCGCGTAGTGCGGCTTGGCGCGATAATTCCATCGTTTTGTGTTTCACTCCGTCCTTGTATTCGCTTGGAGCTTTTCGTGCTTAATAGATTCCGCGTGCTTGTCGCCTGTGCTTTGACCTTCGTGCTTTGCTGGGTGCCGGGATTTGCGTTTGCTGGGGACGCTGAGGACGGGGCCCAGGTTGCTGCGACCGCTCATGGGCTTTCCTATGGGATTGAGGGTTTTGAGCGGTTGGCCAAGGGGACCGCTCGTGCCATGGGGGGCCAGCCTGAGGGCTACCGATTTCCCGTTGACGAGGACGTGGACCTTGTAGTGGCGCCTGCTGCCGATCGCGTTGTGGTGTGGATATCGTCCAAGGCGGTCGAGAAATATGGATTGGATCCGCAGGACAACGAGTGCGTATCGGGTCTCAAGGCCCTTGTCTGTGAGCTCGACAGTGCAAACTGCATGGGAGGTGCGCAGCTGGGGGACGTGGATCTTCCTTGGTATGTCACGGCGGAAACAACCTTTGATGCCGGCGGGTATACCTATGGCTTTGACGAGCGCGGTGCGGATGGGGACCGTTATGTGGTGATCTCATCGGCCTCGGGTGATGCCAAGGGCGGCGCGCGTTGGCTTGATAGCGCTCAAATGGTAGAGGCATCGTCTGTCGCGTTGCGGGATGAGCAGGGGCCCTTGACCTTTCTGGCCTCCTTTTTGGGCGACATCGACTATCGCCCGTTTTGGGTGTCCATTAAAACGAGCGGCCTTGCCCTGCTGATCTCCTTTGCGCTGGGCCTGTTCGCCGCGTGGAAGACTATGGGTACCTCGAGTCGCATCAAGGGCCTGCTCGATTCGGTCTTTACGATTCCTATGGTGCTGCCGCCCACGGTCTGCGGCTTCCTGCTCCTCATGCTGTTTGGCCGCTCGACCGGGGTCGGTCGGTGGCTTATCGCGCACGGCGTCTCGATCGTCTTTACCTGGCCCGCGGCGGTCATTTCGGCCGTCGTTGTGTCGTTTCCCCTGGTCTACCGCACGGCGCTCGGAGCCTTCGAGAGCCTCGACACGCAGATGCTCGACGCCGCGCGAACCTTGGGATGGTCCGAGCGCCGTATCTTTACCAGGCTTATGATGCCGCTCGGCTGGCCCTCGATTGCCGCTGGCACGGTGCTCGCCTTTGCCCGCGCGATGGGCGAGTTTGGCTGTACCCTGTTTTTTGCGGGCAACTACGCCGGCATTACGCAGACCATTCCCATCGCCATCTATTTTGAGTGGATGGGCGGCAATACGTCGGTGGCCCTCTTTTGGGTCGTTGTCGTAATCGTGTTCAGTTTCCTGGTCATTCTGTTCATCAATATGTACACGGCGCATTCGCAAAAGTATCGCGAGCGCGGCCTGTCCCGCGCGGAGCGCAAGCAGGCCAAGCAGCTGGGCGGCCAGACCGATTCACTCGACCCAGTCGGCGGCGATGCGCTGCGTATCGATCGCGAGGCGCTGGCCGAGCTCATGCGCGATGACACGGTCGCAAAGGGAGGTCGATAAGCCATGTCGCTTGTTCTGGATATCAAAAAGCGCTATCCGGGGTTCACCCTCGACATGCAGCTTGAGGCCGGCGAGGAGCGTGTGGCGCTGCTGGGCGCCTCGGGTTGCGGCAAGAGCTGCACACTGCGCTGCATCGCCGGTGTGGAGACGCCCGACGAGGGCAAGATCGTCGTCAACGGCGTGACCTTTTTTGACTCGGCGGCGGGCATCAACCTGTCGCCCCAGGAACGAAAATGCGCCCTACTGTTCCAAAACTATCAGCTGTTTCCCAACATGACGGTGGCCGATAACGTATGCGCCGGTGTTAAGGATGCGGGCGACGCCGCCGCGCGTAGGCAACTTGCCGAGCGCTACCTGGGTATCTTCGGTCTGGCCGATTTTGCCGACCGCTATCCCGCGCGACTCTCGGGCGGGCAGCAGCAACGCGTGGCGCTTGCTCGCATGGTGGCGGCGCATCCGGGCATTTTTATGTTCGACGAGCCCATGAGCGCGCTCGATTCCTATCTTAAGAGCGC
>USFU01000173.1 GCA_900554135.1 uncultured Collinsella sp.
AGCTTGCCGCCGGTCTTGGCGTACAGGGACGGGTTGGTGGTAACACCGGCCAGGCAGCCCCAGCTCTTGGCCTCGGCAATCTCGTCCAGATTGGCGGTATCGATAAAGAACTTCATGGTGAACCCCTTCAAAGGAAGCTAAAACTCAAAAGAATGGGACAAAGGGACTGCCCCTTTGTCCCATGTGCCGGGCCTGCAGCTGGGACATGCCCCAGGCCCGGCGTCGCGTAGGAAAAGCTACTTACTCGGCAAGAGCGGCCTCGATGCGGCTCGTGACGCCCTTGAGGTTAAGACCGACGACGTACTGCTTGATCGGGCGCTTGATGTGCTCGATCACAAAGCGCTTGCCGTCGATGTCCTGGGCAGCGAGGTTGCGATAGAGCTTCTCGACCTGCTCCTTGACCTCGGGATCGTTGAACGCGTAGTGGCCGGAGACATCCAGGATCTTCAAGCTGAGCTCGTCGTCGGCCAGGATGTCGTCAACCTGCAGGTTGACGTCGTCGCCAGTCATCCACTTGCGCCAACGTTCGGTCTTGATAGCCTTGACCAGCAGCGTGTGATACAGGTCGGAGGGATCGTCGCACAGGCCGTTGTCGACCAGAATCTGCTCGGTAGCGCAGAGCTTGAGATAGGCGCGGGTCTCCTCGGTGCCGTACTGAGGGGCGACATTGGAGGCCGTCACGTGAGCCGGGATGTGCTCGAGCAGCGTCGCGTCGTCCAGGTAGTCAGCGTTGTGCTCCTTCAGGCCCACGCCGTAGCGCTTTGCCATGTCGGCGAGCTCACGGGCGTTCTTAAAGTTGTAATGGCCAACCTGCTCGGTCCAACGGGTGAGCGTACCGGTCTGACCGACGATAAAGGTGGGCATGGGGCAGCCGCGCTTCTCGAGCTCGGGCTGCAGCTGAGAAATGAACTCCTCGTACTTATCGGTAGAGGTCAAGCCGCCATTGGTCTCCTCGGTACCGACCTCATAGGCGACCTCGGGCAGGTTATGCTCGCGACGGTACTGCTCAAGGTAGTCGATAAGATCGATCGTGCGGCGAAGCACCACGTCGAGCGGAATAACCTTGCCGATCTGGTAGGGGTCCTTGGTGGGGTCGACCATCAGCAGGTCAAAGCCTGCCTCCATGTCGGCGACGAAGGACTTGCGGGCGAGCTCCATGGCCTCGTCCTCGGGCAGGTGGGCGTTACGCTCCTCGTCGCGCTGCCACGGACCGCCGTGATCGCGGCACAGGTAGTACGGGCCGGTGTAACCCACCTCGTCGGCAACCTTCTTGATGTCGGCGGCAAAGCGCGTCTGGTCCCAACCGTTGACGTAGCCGGCGCCCATCTCGTCCATATCGACCTGGTTGCGGCTGGCGATAAACATGGGCGGGAAATCCTCGTCCTTGGCAAGCTCGAACACGGCCTGAATCAGGTTGGGGCTCATGGGGCCAATGCCGACCATGGTTGCGTGATCGCCGCTGTCCTGCAGCTTGAGCATGCCCTGAACGGCCTGGCGGATGGTGAGGTTGGACATTTTGTTCTCCTTCTCCAGAGGATTTTTGACAAAAGTTCCCTGGGACCCAGATACGGGCCCTATCAGTACGGATGGATTTTGTTGTGTAGGGGCGGTTGTGCGGAGTCAAATCCATCCCTCCGCACAACCGGAGTCCTTAAATGTTTACTTGGCCTGCTTATCGAGCGTGGGCTTCATGGCAATCAGGATTGCAGCGGCGACCACGGAGCCGATCACGATGTCCAGGCAGAACAGCGCGACGTTGTTGGTGGCCAGGGCGACGATAAAGCCACCGTGCGGGACGTAGCAGTCGATACCCTGGAAGGCGGCGAGGGCAGCACCCACGGCAGAGCCGATGCAGATGCCGGGCAGGGTGTGGCCAAGGTCCTTGACCGCGAAGGGGATAGCGCCCTCGGTAATGCCGATGCAGCCCATGAACAGTGCGGAGATACCCATCTGGCGATCGGCGTCATCGAACTTGTTCTTGGCGATGAGCGCAGCGAGGCCACAGGCGATCGGGGGAATGGCGACGGCGACGCGGAACATGCCGTTGGGGCCATAGATGCCGGAGGCCATGATGGCCATGGTAAAGGTCGAAGCGGTCTTGTTGATGGGGCCGCCCATATCGAAGGCGGTCATAACACCAATGACCAGGCCCAGGACGACGGCGGAGCCACCCTGCAGGCTACCGAGCACGCTGGTGAGCCAATCCATCACGAAGCCAAGCGGCGTGGCCAGGATGTAGATGTAGGCCATGCCCAGGACGAGCGAGGTCAGAATCGGGATGATCAGGATCGGCATGATGGTCTGGATGGTGTTGTTGACCTTCCAGGTCTTCATCCAGCGGACAAAGTAACCGCAGATGACAGCCATGATCATGGCGCCCAAGAAGCCGGTCGAAACGCTGTTGCCGCTCGGGGTGACGACGGCGTTGTTGACCAAGTAGCCCAGGACAAAACCGGGGGCGAGCGCGGGCTTGCCGGCCATCGAGTAGGCGATGTATGCCGCAAGCACCGGGATCATCATGGAGATGCCGGCCATGCCGATGGTGTTAAGACTCACCATCAGCGGGTTCGTAACCTCCATGCCGTTGGCGCCGGCGGTACCGGATGCCAGCGAGAAGGCGAGAAACACGCCGCCGATAACGACGATGGGGATAAAATAGGAAACGCCGGTATTGAATGCATTGAGCAGCGTCTTACCAGGATCGGCAAAGATGGACTGCTTGGACGCCGGTGTCGGGGCCTGCGGGGCAGCGGAGACGGCCTTCTTCTCTGCCTTGGCCTCGGCCTTGGGCGCGTCAACGGCGCCGCCCGTCGCCTTGATGATCTCAACGGCCTGGTCGATGATCTTTACCGGATCGGCGATTACATCCGATGTGCCGACCTTCAGGAACTTACCCTCGGCTATCTTCTGCTCAAAACGGTCCTCGTTCTCGACACCCACGTCGACGGACTCGAGCACCAGGTCGGCGGAATCCACGTCTTCCTGCGTCAGCTCGTTCTCGATACCCAGACCACCCTGAGCCTCGACCTTGCACTCGATGCCACGGGCGGCGCATTCATCCTGAATCGCCTTCTGGGCCATATACGTGTGGGCGATACCCACGGTACAGGCGGCAACGCCTACGATCTTCATTGCTTCCCTCTTTTCATAGAGTTGCGTGCGCAAGACACCGTTTGCGGAGGCCTCCGGAGCATCCCCTGCCGTTTGGACTTGCTGTCTTTTCGACAAGATCAATATAGGTGCTCGTTTTTCTTAATGCCAGCTTATTTCGGTAAACGCGCAGGTCAGAGCGTTGGTCATGCGATTTAGTTATGCGTTTAACCAAAAATGAATCCTGCGATTTTACCCTCGATTTCAAAAGTCAAGAAATATTTGAATTTCTCGGTAGACGGCAGATGCGCATGCCGGTCACAAATTTCGACCCCACCCGTATACCGTATTTGTTGCATACTCATATGAAAGAAAAAGCCGCTCACCGAAGCGCATCCCTCACCAAGACTCAAAGTCATCATGTTGGAAAATGCTCATCTGTCGGAAGGAGTCGCTGTGGCAAAACAGCGCGTTACAATCGCAGACGTCGCTCGAGAGGCGGGAACCTCGACGGCAAGCGTCTCGTATTACCTCAACGACAAACGAGAAAAGCTTAGCGAAAAGACGCAGAACAAAATCGCGCGCGTCATTAAGGAACTCGGATACGTTCCCAACGCCCA
>USFU01000174.1 GCA_900554135.1 uncultured Collinsella sp.
CCTCGACGGTCTGCAGTGCCTCGGCAGTGTAGAGCTGCGCGGCTATACGGTGAATGAGCATGCTGTTCCTCCGGCATTGCAACGCCAAAAGCCCGCCGAGGCAAGCTCGGCGGGTCGTTCGTCAAATTCGTTGCCTGTCATGGTAGCGCATGGAGAGGACTCCAGCTCAAGCGTACGCCCAGCCCCGCAACAAAAACGCCAGATAGAACTGGACTCGCCGGCTTCGCCAAAATCTCCCCGTCACGTCGGACGCCGCAACCACGGAAAGCTCCCCAAGAAACGGCTATTCCTCAAAAAAGCTCGCAACGTTCAAACGGCTCGTCCACTCTCCTATGGTGTTGGCAAAGCCGACGCGTGTGTACACGCCCGCAAAACGGCCGCGATACAGGTACAGGCCTTCCATATTAGAAGCGGGCGCAAAACCAAGATCATCCACAAGTCCTTTGGGCGCCTCTCCTCGATGCGGCCCATCGACAAGCGTTCCGCGCAAGCAGGGAGTCTGATACTGCTGAGCATACTCCTGCACAATCGCCCCAGCGGCCGCAGCACGAGCAAGCACCTGGGACCATTCCTGTTCCGTGGCATCCAAACCAGCGACAACGCCAACCGCATTGTAGCCGCCGCGCGGCTTGACGATCCATCGGTCCTTTTCGGCAAATCTCGACAACTGGGTGCTTTCGTCCAAAATCTCGGTATAGGGCACATGCTCCCGTACAAACGATTGCTCCTCCGGGCTCAACAAGGACTGACCGGCCCGAGACCACAGAAATGCAAATACGGTCTTAGTCGCACACGGCCACGTTCTAAATCCGCCGACGACGCATGCGAGCCCTTCTTGGGCAGCCTCAATTAAGGCCGAGCGTCCGTCGCACGGCTTATCCCACAGCTCGCCGGTCACCGCGCGCCGCCAAACGCAATCAATAGGACCGGCGGCATCGCACAGCCGCCTAGCACCGCTCTCGTCTTCGCCAATCCGCAGGTCGCGCACATCCGCAAAGCGCGCCACCACACCCCGTCGCCTCATAAGGTCGACAAAATGAGCCGCATCTTCCAAGTCGATGCTTTCCGAATAGTCGACGATTGCCACCGAAGCGGGATATATCTTTGATTGCGGTGCATAGAGCCCCTCGTCAACGCGGGCCCCGTCGTCCGATCGTGCACTATCCTCGGTGCGGCGAGGATGGGCCAGCTTCCACTCTGCATAGGCCTCAAACAATGCGTCTATCCAGCTACCGCACAAATCGTACTGCCGAAAGCCGGGGTGGTCGGATGCAAACTCCTCAAAGGAAGGCGTCATTCGCACTGCCCGACAGACCGCATCGGTCACTACCATTCCGGCACTGCCGTCGGTATTGAGCTCGCAAAACGTATACGAACCGGCATCTTCGTCAAGAAAGATATCAACACGCGCAAGGGGAATTTGGCAATCATAGCCGGCATCCATAGCGCACAGGTCAGCAAAAGCCGGATCCATGCGAAACCACGCACGCACGGAGGCATCGGAACAAAACGCCCGCGTCACCTTGTCCATAATGCCGTACATGCGCTCGGCGGCCTCCTTAAGAAGCGCCGTCATATCCTTGTCGAATATCTTTGGCGTCAGAGCCCAGGGCGCAGGATCACCATGGTAGAGCGCATGGGTTTGAGACAAGTATTCGTCGCCTTTGCGACGACCAGGTAGGTCACCTTCGCGCGTGCGTACGATGCGTTCAAAATAATCTTCGAGCTCTCGCGTCTTCAATGTTGCCACGTTACCCTCCATTGCTTGATTTTTTGCTCATGCTACGCCAGCACGCACGACTTCGGCGCGCTTGAATAGGCTTCTAAATTAGCAACACATTTTTGCATGAGGCGGCAGGAGGCGACAAATACTCCAGCTCAAGCGCATGCCCAGCCCCGCAACAAAAACGCCAGACGGACGAGTCGCCTGGCGTTATCAGAGTGAGCTATACGCCGAGTCTAATCGTAGACGCCCATTTTAAGCAGTGTGAAGGTCGGGGCGCCGTCACCCTGCTCGACGCGAACCGTGCAAGTCTCGGTACGGCACTCGGACGCATCGGCCTGAATCGCCGCGATGAACTGGTCCCTTGGCAGACCATAGGTGCTCTCGGGGATGTCGGAGGGCAGCAGCGCACCGCCAGCGCTGTAGACCTCATAGGTGAGCTCGTAGATGTTGTCGCCAAGGTCAGTCGCGCCCGTAACGATGGCACACGGCGGGTTGTAATTTCCCTGGCCGTATTCCTGTTTCAGATACAAGTACCCGCCATGCGCTTCGGCTGAATCGGCAAGCATCTGTCCACCCGACCCTTTATCAAAGGTCATGTCGGCATCCGAGAGCGTCAGGCCCGTCAGGCGATTGAGTTCTCTATTGATCACATCAGTCGCCATGCGCTGATAGTGACCATTGTCATAGTCACCCTTCTCGATTCGATACGGCGCGTTGTCAATAAAATGGCACCAGATGAACTTAACCAGCTTGTATTTCTCATCATCCGTAAGTCCGTCAGTCGAATCGAAGTCGCCCGCCTGGTACCGATTTGTATCGAAGTGTTCCTCCGTAAAGTTCGACAGAAAGAGGTTCGCGGCGGCATAGGTTGCCTGGTCGTTGAGGTCGACTTTTACGCTGCTGCCGGTCTGCTCAGGCTCTTCTGCCTCATCCTCGTCGTTGGCAGGCTTCTCCTTGGCGCTTCCCTCGTCCTTGTGCTCGGCCGAGCCCTCGTCGGACCCGAGCACAGTGATCTGCGACGAGTTGCCCTGTCCAAGCGGCCCCAACACGCCGGTCAGTGCCAACGCGGCGCCACCGGCAACGAGCACGCCCGCCACGCACATGCCGACAATCACCGCGCACTTATGCGACTTCTTCTGCACGGGAGGCATCCCTGCCGCCGGCATCGGTGCGGGCTCAGCGGGCGCAGCCGCCGGCGAAGCAGCACCCATGCGCGCCCCGCAGTTCGTGCAAAAATCGGTTCCGTCGGGCATCTCGGAGCCACACTTGGCGCAAAACATATTCGGGCATCCCCTCACAACAAACAGCATCCGTCGCCATCATATTGAGCCCTCGCGACCCAAATGTGTTGCGCAACATTGGCCACAGCCTTCGGACGCCGGCAAAACGTGCCGGGCCCTACCCCGTCACACGCACGCTGGGGCAAAGGTCTGCCAGCGGGCACTCGTCGCACTTGGGCTTACGGGCGTCGCAGATTTCGCGGCCAAAGGTGATCCACTGGTGATTGACCGACTCCCAATACTCGTGCGGCAAGATCTTGAGCAGATCCTGCTCGGTCTTGAGCGGCTCTTTGGCGTGCGTCTTGGGACTCAGCATCAGGCGGTGCGCGATGCGGTTGACGTGCGTATCCACCGCGATGCCTTCCACGATGCCGTACCCCACGTTGAGCACGATGTTCGCTGTCTTGCGCCCCACGCCCGGCAGCTTTACAAGCTCCTTCATGTCGGCCGGTACCTCGCCGCCGTAGTCGGCAACGATCATCTGCGCGGCCTCCACGGCGTGCTTGGCCTTGCTCTTATAAAAGCCGAGTGACTTAATGGTATCGGCCACATCGGCCACGCTCGCCCCCGCCATGGCCTCGGGCGTTGGCCACTGGGCAAACAGCTTCGGCGTCACCTTGTTGACCTGCGCGTCGGTCGTCTGCGCCGAGAGCAGTACCGCAAT
>USFU01000175.1 GCA_900554135.1 uncultured Collinsella sp.
GTGTGGTAGTTAATGGTCGGGGGCACCACGCCCTGCTCGAGCGCCATGGCACAGGCCATGACCTCGATGGCACCCGTAGCACCGATCATGTGGCCGGTCATCGACTTGGTCGACGAGACGTGCGCGGCCCGTGCCGCGTCCTCGCCGAGCGCACGCTTAATGCCCGCCGTCTCGGACGAATCGTTGAGTTTAGTCGAGGTGCCGTGAGCGTTGATGTAGAGGCCCTCGGAAGGCTTAACGTCGCCCTCGGCCACCGCCAGCGATATCGCACGGGCAATGCCGGCAGCCTCGGGATCGGGGCTCGTGATGTGATAGGCATCATCGGTGTTGCCGTAGCCCACGACCTCGGCATAAATGTGCGCACCGCGCGCCTGCGCATGTTCCATGCTCTCGAGCACGAGCACGCAGGCGCCCTCGCCCATCACAAAGCCGTCGCGGTCTGCATCGAACGGACGGCATGCCGTCGACGGATCAGGATTAGTGGTGAGAGCACGGCAGGATGTAAAGCCCGCAACGGCATCGGGGATGATGGCGGCCTCGGTGCCGCCGGCGAGAATCGCATCGGCATAGCCATGCTTGATGGCGCGGAATGCCTCGCCCACGGCATGGGCCGAGGTCGCGCAGGCGGTCACCACGGGCAGGGTCGGGCCCTTTGCCTTGTGGCGGATTGCGATATTGCCCGAAGCCATATTGGGGATCATCATCGCGATCATATAGGGCGATGCGCGGCGGGGTCCCCGATCGGCGATCGTGTGGACGTTGTCGACGAGTGTCTGCATGCCGCCCACGCCCGAACCCACGTAGACGCCCAGGCGCTCGCGATCGATGGCGCCCTCGACATCAAAGCCTGCATCGTGCATGGCCTCGTCCGACGCCGCCAGTGCAAACTGAACGCAGGGGTCCAGGTGCTTGGCATCGTGCTTACCAAAGTAATCGTTGCCGTCAAAGCCCTTGACCTCGGCCGCCACCTTAACGGCGAACGCATCGGTATCGAAGTGCGTAATCGGGCCGATGCCACAGGTCCCGGCGCACATGGCCGCCCAGGTGGCAAGCGCGGTGTTACCGAGCGGCGATACGGCACCGATGCCGGTAATTGCAACTCTCTGTTCCATCTTGGTCTCCTCATTCAAGCCGTTGTTCGGCCCTGGTTTCTACATCGCCATTCCGCCGTCGACGCGCACAACCTCGCCCGTAATGTAGGTTGCTGCATCACTCGCCAAAAATCGCACCACGCCGGCCACTTCCTCGGGACGCGCCATGCGCTTAAGGGGAATCTGCTCCTCGCACGCCGCACGCACCTTCTCCGAGAGCTTTGCCGTCATATCGGTCTCGACAAACCCGGGGGCGACCGCGTTCACTCGTACGCCGCGGGGCGCAAGCTCGCGCGCTACCGCCTTGGTCAGGCCGATAACGCCCGCCTTGGAGGCAGCGTAGTTGGCCTGCCCGGCATTGCCCATCAGGCCCACGACCGAGCCCATGTTGATGACGCAACCGCCGCGCTGGCGCATAAAGGTCTTGGTGAGTGCGCGCGTCGTATTGAACGTGCCCTTGAGATTGACATCGAGCACGCGGTCGAAGGCATCGTCGCCCATGCGCATGAGCAGGCCGTCGCGCGTGATGCCGGCGTTGTTGACGAGCGCCCAAATGGAGCCAAAGTCGCTGAGGATCGTCTCCACGCAAGTGTTGACAGCGGCGGGGTCGGCCACGTCACATTGATATGCGCGCGCCGTGGCGCCAGCCGCCTCACAGGCTTCGCACGTCTCGCGCGCCGCATCTGCGCTACCGGCATAGACGACGGCGATATCAAAGCCGTCCTCCGCTAGGCCCACGGCACAAGCGCGACCGATGCCGCGCGAACCGCCCGTGACAAGCGCCACGCGACGTGAGTCGTTGCGCTCGGGCGCGCCGTTGTTCAAGTTGCCCATGTCATTCCTTTCGGGTTACAGCCCTGTGAACTATGCGAGCTCGTCGGCAATAGCTGCGACCTGCTCGGCCGTTTCGCATGAATACACGCGAACGTCGCTCAGCGTACGCTTGACCAGGCCCGACAGCGTTTTGCCGGGGCCGACCTCAATAAACGTGTCGATGCCTTGATCCTGCAGAGCATGCAGCGTGTCGACCCAGCGCACGGCATGACTCACCTGGTTGGCCAGCACGTCCGATGCCGCTTGCAGGTCGGCCGGATAGGGCGCCGCCGTCATATTTGCCATGACCGGAATGAGCAACGGGGATGGCGCGTGACCGGCTTGGATATACGTCGCCAGCCCCTCAGTCGCCTCGGCCATATAGGGGCTATGGAATGCACCCGACACCGCGACCTTCATGGCCCGACCACCAGCCTCTTTTACCAGGGCGTCGAGGGTCTGCAACGCATCGAGCGCTCCGGCCACAACCGTCTGCTGGGGGCTGTTGTAGTTGACCGGCCAGCAGTCCTCGCCGGCCTGTTTTGCCAGGCCCTCGACTTGCGCCGCATCGAGCTTAATGACGGCACGCATGCCGCCCGGATGGCGCTCGGCCGCCGTGGCCATCAATGCTGCGCGCTCACATACGAGCTCAAAACCCGCTCGCGTATCGAATGCCCCCGCAAAGGTGAGTGCAGCGACCTCGCCCAGCGAGAATCCCGCACAGGCGGCAGGCACCACGTCGCGCTCGCGCAGGGCGACGGCGACAGCCAAGTCGTGCACGAACACGCAAGGCTGCGTGTTCTCGGTCTGCGAGAGCTCCTCCTTGGAGGCGCTCCGGCACTGCTCGCTGGTCCCCGGGCGTACCTCGTCGGCAATGGCGAACACCTCGGCAGCCGCCGGCGATGCTTCGATAAGGTCGACGCCCATCGAGGGATGCTGGGCACCCTGACCGGCAAACAGAAACGCTACGCTACCCATTCGGACGCACCCTTCAGGACATGCTCGGCGCCGTCGACCAGATCGTCGACGATTTCGCGTGCGCTCTGGCGTTCGTTGACCATGCCGGCAATCTGTCCGCACAAATACGAACCCTCTTCGTAATTACCGTCCTTTGCGGCTTTACGAAGCGCTCCCGTGCCCATGGCCCCGAGCTCC
Source organism: uncultured Collinsella sp. (assembly GCA_900554135.1). Next base: position 3,060 of record USFU01000175.1, read on the forward strand.
TCGGGACTTGCGCCCGCCGCCTCGTTCTTGGCATACGCGTTGGTAAAGGGGCTCTTGAGGGCGCGAACCGGATGCCCCGTCGAGCGACCGGTCGAACGCGTCGACGTGTCGCCTGCCTTGAGCACCAGCTCTTTGTACTGCTCGGATACGGTGCACTCGTTTGCGACCAGAAAGCGTGTTCCCACCTGGACGCCGGTAGCGCCAAGCATAAAGGCGGCCGCCACACCGCGGCCATCGGCGATGCCGCCAGCCGCAACCACGGGAATATCGACTGCGTCGACAACCTGCGGGACCAGTGCCATCGTCGAGGTCTCGCCAATATGGCCGCCTGATTCGGTGCCCTCGGCAACCACGGCAGTGGCTCCGCGACGCGCCACGAGACGCGCCAGCGCCACCGAAGCCACGACGGGAATGACCTTGATGCCTGCATCGTTCCAGGCCTTCATGTACTTGGTGGGATTGCCGGCGCCGGTCACCACGACGGGCACCTGCTCATCAATCACCACTTGTGCGACCTCGTCGACAAACGGGCTCATGAGCATAACGTTGACGCCAAAGGGCTTATCC
>USFU01000176.1 GCA_900554135.1 uncultured Collinsella sp.
GCCGAGGGCTGCGGCAACTGCAGCAACTGCCTCACGCAGTTCGAGGTCGAGGACGTCACCGATATGGCCCGCGCCGCCGTGCGCTACGTGGCCGCGCGACCCATGCGCTTTGGCAAGTCGCTCATCGCCGACGTGCTCCACGGCGGCAACACCGAGCGCATTCGCCAGATGCATCTGGACGAGGATCGCGGCTACGGTGAGCTGTCGAGCGAATCGGTCGGGCGCATCAAGGACATCATCGGCCAGCTGTGCGGCCGCGGTTACTTGGCCACCTCGCAGGGGCAGTACCCGGTCGTGGGGCTAGGCTCGCGCGCCGGCGAGGTCGAGGACGAGGCGTTCGCCTTTACCGTTAAGCGTCGCGCGTCCAAGCGCAAGGCCTCGGCCCGCGCCCGCCGTGCGGTGGATCTGCTGCGCGAGGAGGCCGAGCTGGATCAGCGCCCGCGTGTGGGTGACGATGCCGAGCTGTTCGAGCGCCTGCGTGCCCTGCGCAAGGAGATCTCGACCGAGCTGGAGATGGCGCCGTACATGGTCTTTTCCGACAAGGCTCTGCGCGGCCTGTGCCGCCTGCGCCCGCAGACGCGCGACGAGCTTATCCAGGTCAACGGCATCGGCGAGAAAAAGGCCGACGCCTTTGGCGAGCAGTTTATGGCGGCGATTGAAGAGTTTGAGTCCGAGCATGCACGGGATGGAGCGTAACGATGGTAGCCGATAGCAAGACCGAACGTTCCGAGCGTGCCGAGGTGTCCGCCGTGCCGCTGTACCAGCAGGTCATGGACGACCTAAAGGGCGAGATCGCGCGCGGTGTGTACCCTGCCGGCTCGCGCATTCCTTCCGAGATGGAGCTCGCGAAGTCCTATGGCGTGGGACGCGTCACCGTGCGTCGCGCCATCGAGGAGCTGTCGCGTGCGGGGTATCTCAACCGCCAGCAGGGGAGGGGCACCTTTGTGTGTGCGCCCAAGCTCAAGCGCAAGATTCGCCAGAAGGGTGACGTCCAGAGCTTTACTGAGGGTTGTGCTGCCAACGACATGGTGCCGGGTGCGCGTCTGGTGTCGCGCACGGTGGTCGCGGCGACGCACGAGGATGCGGCGTTCTTTGGCGTGGAGCCCGGCTGCGAGCTTATCGTGGTCGAACGCGTGCGCACAGCCGACGGCATCCCTGTCATGCTCGAGAACAACGCCTTTGTGCTCGCCGACCATCCCTACCTGCAGACGCTTGCCGACAAGGACCTCACGGACAATTCCATCTTTGCGCTCGTTGCCGAGCATTCGGGCCGTGCGCCGCTCAAGTCCGACCCCTGCACCGTGGAGATTGCGCTTGCCGATGCTCAAGCGGCCCCACTGCTGGAGGTGCCGGTCGGCGAGCCGCTCTTCTATATGGAGGCGTACTTTACCGATGAGGACGAGCGCCCCTTGCTGCTCGGACGCCAAAAGATCGTGGGCTCGCGCTACGTGTTCGACATCTAACGTCCATAGATAGAACAACATAGAACAACTTTGGTGAAATGACTTCACGGGCGTTGCCGTGCGTGTTATAAATAGGACAACATAGAACGACAGCAGGTACGAGCCGTCGTCGCTCAAAGCCGCCCCACAAGGAGGAACATCACCATGAACGCACATGATCTGGTTCAGGAAATCATCGAGCGCAAGGGCAAGATTGAGAACGTCTTTTGGATCGCCTGCGGCGGTTCGATGATCGACCTGATGCCGGCCAACGAGCTGCTCAAGCGCGAGGCCACCACGTTTACCTCGACGGTCTACACGGCACGCGAGTTTTGTCTGATGGCTCCCAAGAGCCTGGGGCCGAAGTCGCTCGTTATTGCCTGCAGCCACAGCGGCAACACGCAGGAGGTCGTCGACGGCTGCGAGATGGCGCTGGCCGCCGGTGCCGAGGTCGTCGCCATGACCGACTGCGAGGGCTCCAAGATCGACAACGGCAAGTGGACCACCTGGGTCTACCCCTGGGGCGAGGGCGTGCCGCAGGCCGAGGTGCCTCAGGGTATCGGCGCTCTGATCGCCGCCGAGCTGCTCGACCAGCAGGAGGGTTACGAGGCGCTTGCCGACATGTACGCCGGCCTTAAGCAGATGGATGCCCTGCTGCCCGCTGCCCGCGAGAAGGTCAACGCCGAGCTGGGCGATCGCTTTGCCGAGCTCTGCCAGCAGCACAAGTTCTTCTATATCCTGGGCTCCGGACCCAACTTTAGCCAGACCTACGCCATGGCCATCTGCTCGCTCATGGAGATGCAGTGGCAGCACTGCTGCTACATCCACTCCGGCGAGTACTTCCACGGCCCGTTCGAGGCCACCGAGCCCGGCGTGTTCTACTTTGTGCAGCTCGGATCGGGCGAGTGTCGCCCCATGGAGGAGCGCGCGCTTGCATTCCTCAACACGCACACCGATGCGATTATGGTGCTCGACGCACTTGAGTACGGCGTGGGCGAGGTGCCCGCCAGCGTGCGTTCGTACCTGGAGCCGATCTTCTTCTACAACATGAGCTGCGAGCTGCGCGCCGCGCGCGGCAAGGTGTTTGACCACAGCCCCGAGGTTCGTCGCTACATGGGCATCGAGCAGTACTAATATTCCGGGAATAACCTCTCACGACGGGGTCTGCGCTGCGCGCGGGCCCCGTTTTGCGTTGCGGCGGCCGGATCCGTGTCTGCGCGAAAAACGAAGGTGAATACTTTTCCGCGAAGTGAACGACCTATTTTGGGCCCCCGAAGCATCCACACTTTTTGACGCCAAAACTGCAGGAATAACTTGGCGAAACCGCAGGAAACGGCGTCTGAAAAGTGTCGATGCTTCGGGGGCTTGTTTTTGCTCGTTCACTTCGCGGAAAAGTATTCACCTTCGATTCGCAAACGTGTTGCATGAGCAAAAAAGCGGGCCGCACCGGGGTTTTCCGGCACGGCCCGCTTAGATTCGCAAGGTTGCGGCAGCCAGCGGCCTACTTTGCATCGAAGGCCTCGGCGTCCCACCAGTCGAGCTGGGCGATGTTGTCGCGGATGTGCTGGCAGCTCTTGTGGAAGCCCTCGAGCTCGTGCTCGGACAGGTCGAGCGTGTAGACTTCCTCGACGCCCTCGGCGCCGATCACGCACGGCAGGGAGGTAAAGATGCCCTCCTCGCCATACTGGCCGGTCATGAGCGTGGAGGCGGAAAGCACGGCGTGCTCGTTGTGCAGCACGGCGGCGCAGACGCGCGCGGCGGAGTTGGCGACGGCGTACTCGGTGCACTGCTTGCCCTGGTAGGTCACATAGCCGCCCTTGCGTGCAAGCTCCTCGACCTCCATGTGGTCAAAGGCGTACTTGTCGGGGTTCTCGGCCTGAAGCTCGTTGAGGCTCTTGCCGGCGATGGTCGCGGCCTTAAAGGCGGCCAGCTGGCTAAAGCCGTGCTCGCCGATCATGTAGGCGTCGACGGACTTGGGGCTCACGCCGACCTTTTTGGAGATCTCGGTGCGCAGGCGGGCAGAGTCCAGACCGCAGCCCGAGCCGATGATCTTCTTGGGATCGTAGCCGGTCAGGTGCCACAGCTCGGTGCATACGACGTCGCAGGGGTTGGAGATGCTCACGAAGATGCCGTCAAAGCCGGCGTCGACGATGCGCTTGGCAAAGGTGCG
>USFU01000177.1 GCA_900554135.1 uncultured Collinsella sp.
TTCATGGGCTTAATGCAGTACTCTTCGTCGTCGATGACGGTGGAGTACATGTTGTCCTTGTAGTGGTCCCAGTGGCCCGAGGTCTTCCACAGCTGCTTGTTCATGATGAGCGGCGTGGAAATCTCCACGTAGCCGGCCTTGTGGTGGATCTCGCGCCAGTAGTCCAGCAGCGTGTTCTTAAGGATCATGCCGTTGGGCAGGAAGAACGGGAAGCCGGGGGCCTCGTCGCGCATCATAAAGAGGTCCATCTCGCGGCCGATCTTGCGGTGGTCGCGCTTCTTGGCCTCCTCCAGCATGTGCATGTGCTCGTCGAGCTCTTCCTTGGTGGCAAAGGCGACGCCATTGATGCGGGTGAGCATCTTGTTGTCCTTGTCGCCCTTCCAGTAGGCGCCCGAGACGCCGGTGAGCTTAAAGGCCTTCAGGGCCTTGGTGTAGCAGATGTGGGGGCCAACACACATGTCGATGTAGTCGCCCTGCTGGTAGAAGGTGATGCGGGCGTCGTCGTCCAGGTCGCCGATGTGCTCGACCTTGTACTTCTCGCCGCGCTCCTCCATAAGGGCAATGGCCTCGGCGCGGGGCTTCTCGTACACGGAGAACTTGAGGTTCTCCTTGACGATCTTCTTCATCTCGGCCTCGATCGCGGGGAAGTCGTCCTCGCTGATCTTGACGCCCTCGGGCAGGTCGACGTCGTAGTAGAAGCCGTTGTCGGTCGCGGGGCCGTAGGCAAAGTCGGCCTGGGGGTACAGGCGCTTGATAGCCTGCGCCATGATGTGCGCGGCGGAGTGGCGGATGACGTGCGTGACCTCGTCTTGCGGGAGCTCGGCCACCGAACCGTCATTGTAGAGTGCCTTCATGGGTATGTTTTCTCCTCTCGGATGCCTGATGCAAGTGCGTGCGATGCGCTCGGCGTTTTTGACTTGCATCATTATAGGCAGGTTGCCTTGGTATACAAGCGCCCGCCGCACCTTAATGGCACGGCGGGCGATTTTCTACGCATGCTTCATCGTGTGGGGTGGGGCTGCGGGGTGCGCGTGCGACTTGCGCGTGACGCGCGGGGCCCGTGGCTTGCGGCCAGCCCGGCGATGGATGCGTTACTGAATGCGAGTTCGGCAGTAGGGGCAGACCTTCCAGTGCGCGTCGAGCGGGCGATGGCAGCTGGGGCACACGTTGCGAACCTGGGTGTCGCACACCGGGCACACGACAAAGTCCTTCTCGATGGGCGCGCCGCACTGCGGGCAGGTGCCGTACTGGGCGAGCTGACGCTCGCGCAGGGCCATGTCCAGCTCCTGCTCCTCGCGGTCGGCCGCATAGGAATGCGGACGCAGGACCAGGTAGGCGATGAGGCCCACAAACGGGATGAGGGCGATGATGCCCCATGCCACGTAGGCGCTGGCACCGCGGCGGCGAGCGTCGATGAACACATAGACGACCGACAGCACGTACAGGGCGATGATAAAGCCCACGAAGGCATAGATGACGCCCATAAGCTGCGGCGACATGAGCTCGTTGATGTATTTGGACATTGAGGTGTACCTTTCGGAATATTTACAGTCCGGTCAAGTTTACCACGGGGTTTGTTTATATGGGACCACGGCTGGGTACGGGGCCGGTGCAGACACAAACATCTCAATCTGTAACAGTTACTCGGCAAATTCGGGTCTAGGTGTTACAGAATTAGACAAACCGTTCTCTCCACGACTTAAATCTCGATCTGTAACATCTTGACTCCAAAATCAGTCCTTACTGTTACAAATCAAGATGAACGGTGAGCCCTCCGTTAAATATCTCAATCTGTAACAACAACTCGACAAAAACAGGTCTAACTGTTACAGATTTAGACATTCGAAATCGACTGATAGGTTCATCTAAATCTGTAACATCTAGACCCCAAAACGGTCCCCAGATGTTACAGATCGAGACAGAAGACCTCTCCATGACTTTAAATCTCAATCTGTAACACGTAGGACCGATTTTCTCCTCTTACTGTTGCAGATCGAGACAAACGGAGGGGCAGTCTGGCAAACGTCTCGATCTGTAACATCTGGAACCCAGGTCATCTGCTTACTGTTACAGAACGAGACAAACCTCTGACACCAGGGACGGCAGACGAGGTCACCGATGGTCCTGAGTCACCCCTCGCCTGCCGTTGGCGGGTGTTGCGGGGCTGTTCGCCGCATTACCGCCGCGCTGGGGGCGCACAGACCGTAGGATAGTCTTATTGACAGCCTGTCAACTCGTCTGGGAGGCACTGTGGCAGAAACGTTTGATATCGCAATTGTGGGCGCGGGCATTACCGGGTGCGCCATCGCGCGGCAGCTCGCGCGCTATGACCTGTCCATTTGTGTGGTCGAAGCGGCCAACGATGTCGCCCTAGGTGCGTCGAAGGCCAACGGCGGCCTGGTGCACGCCGGCTACGATCCGGCACCGGGCACCGTAAAGGCGCAGGTCAACGCCCGCGGCTGCGAGCTGTATGGCACCTGGGCCCAGGAGCTCGGCTTTTTGTTCCGCCGCACCGGATCCATGGTGTTGGGATTTAACGACGAGGACCGTGCGCATCTGGAGCAGCTGCGCCAGAACGGCTTGGCCAACGGCGTGCCCGAGCTGTCGATCATTAGCCCCGAGCGCATCCATGAGCTGGAGCCGCGCGCGAGTGCCGAGGCAACCTGCGCGCTGTGGTGCCCCTCGACCGGTTACGTCGACCCATTTGAAGTGGCCATCGCCGCGCTGGAGAATGCCGTGGCCAACGGGGTGACGTTTATGCGGTCGGCTCCGGTGGAAGCGATAGAGGTTGCTGGCGGTGAGGCTACCGACGGGGCTGCGTGCTTTACGCTGGTGACGCCCGCCGGCGATGTGCGCTGCCGCTATCTGATCAACGCCGCGGGCAACGGTGCCGCGAACATCTCGCATATGGCCGGCGCCGAGGAGTTTCAGATGGTCTGGCGCCAGGGAAACATCGTGGTGCTGGACAAGGAGCCGCGCGCGCTCATGCCGCTCTACCCCGTGCCCACGCCGGTGTCCAAGGGCGTTATCGTCACGGGCACGGTCCACGGCAACACCGTGATCACCGCGACCGCCGCCGTGCGCGAGCCGGGCGACACACAGACCTACGCCGCCGATGTCAACGCGCTGTTAGCGGGCGCGCGCAAACTGGTGCCCGATCTGGACACGCGCCGCGTGGTGCGCGCGTTTGCCGGCGGACGTCCGGTCATTCAGGGGACCAACGACTTCTTTATTGGGCAGTCGGCCGTGGTGCCGGGGCTGTTCCAGGCGGCGGGCATTCAGTCGCCGGGCGTGGCGAGCGCGCCGGCCATTGCCGAGCGCATGGAGCACGTGATGCGCGAGGCGGGCGTTGCTTTGCGCGAGCGGGCCGACTGGGACCCGATTCGCCGCGCGCCGGACGACTTCGACCATGCGTCGCTTGCGCGCAAGGAGGAGTTCATTGAGTCCGACCCTGCATGGGGGCAGATCGTCTGCCGCTGCGAGACGGTGCCCGAGGCCGAGATCGCGGGCGCGATCCGACGCCGCCCGGGTGCGGTTTCGGTCGAGGGCGTCAAGCGCCGCTGCCGTGCCGGCATGGGTCGGTGCCAGAGTGG
>USFU01000178.1 GCA_900554135.1 uncultured Collinsella sp.
ACGAGTAGGGCGGCATTTGCGTTGCGCCCGTCGCGGGCATTGAGGCTGGCACCGTTGACGCACAGATGGCCCTGCTCGGAAGAAGCCGCGACAACCTGTCCGCCGGGGCACATACAAAACGAGAACACGCTGCGGCCGTTGGGGATATGGGCGACAAGCTTGTAGGGGGCTGCTCCGAGTGCCGGGTGTCCCGCCGAAGGGCCATATTGGGCACGGTCGATGTCGCGCTGTGGATGCTCGATGCGCACACCCATGGCAAAGGTCTTTTGCGCGAGGGCAACGTTATGCTCCTTGAGAAGCTCGAATACGTCGCGGGCGGAATGGCCGCAGGCGAGAATGAGGTGCTTTGTGGCGATTGTCTCGCTTGTGGTTTCTTGGGGCGGTTGGACATCGACGCCGGTGATGGCGCCAGATCCATCGGTTCGAATATTGACGAGCTTTGTTCGATAGCGGACGGTTCCACCGAGCTGCTCGATGCGCTGAGATATGTTGGTGACGACGGTGGGTAGGATGTCGGAGCCAATGTGCGGCTTGGCGTCCCACAGGATGTCGCGAGGTGAGCCCGCTTTGACGAAGGTCTCAAGAATCAGTCGATGGGCAGGATTCTTGGTTCCCGTGTTGAGCTTGCCGTCCGAGAAGGTCCCTGCGCCGCCCAGGCCAAATTGGATATTGCTTTCGGGGTCGAGGATACGCTCCCTAAGAAAGAGATCAATCGCTTCCGAGCGGCGAAGCGCGGGGTCGCCGCGCTCGATGAGCAGGGGTTTAAGGCCCGCTTCGGCAAGGGTCAGGGCGGCGAAGAGGCCGGCGCAACCGGCGCCGACAACGACGGGACGCCCCTTGGGTGCATTCGGGACAGGGTTGGGGAATGAAGGAGCCTCGCCGTCTACCATGCGGATGCGCGAGCGGTCGCGCTCGGCGACGCGGTCGACCACCTCCTGCTCGAGTCGGGAGCTTGTCAGCTCGACTCGAAAGCTCAAAATAAAATGGACATCTCGCTTTTTACGGGCGTCGATTGACTTGCGATGGAGCTCAATGGCTTTAATCTGGGAATCCTCGCATCGCAGGGCTCGTTTGACGGCGCGTCTACCAATAGCAAGGCAGGCGGCTTCGTCGCTGGCCTCATCGAGTGACGCGTGGACTTGGGTGATTTCGATCATCGAGGTCTCCTTAGATGCAAGAAAGAGGCCGCCCGGTGTCCCAGACGGCCCGAATGCGTTTTGATTATAGACTGCGCGGCTATAGGCTGCTTGCAGCGCGAATACCCGAGATCCAAGCCCACGCAAGGTTGAAACCGCCGCAATCGGCATCGATGTCGAGCGCCTCGCCACAGATGTAAAGTGGGGCGCCTGCCGCGTTGCTCGCGCAGAGGTTGGGAGCTGAGACACTCTCGATGGGCACGCCACCGCGCGTGACCTGGGCCGAACGCTCCTCTGTCGTTCCCTCGACGAGCAGCTTAAAGTGCTTGAGGATTGAGGCCAGATGGATGACGTCGTGCGACCCGGGGTGGCACTGTTCGAATGCGGTGCAGACAACGCGAGAGAACTGCGGGGCGAGCATGCCGTCGAGCCAGCGGGGGTCGCGGGGTGAAAAGCCGCCGAGCAACTCAACTCGCTGGTTGAGCATATCGAGCAACTCGTCTTTGGAGAGGTCGGGAAAAACGTCGAGCAGAATCGTGTCTCCGCGCTGGACGCGACGGGAGAGGTTAAAGGCGGCAACGCCCGAGATGCCAAAGGTTCGGAAGAGCACTTCGCCGTCTTCGCGCCAGAGCTCCTCGTGATTGCGGGTGAGCGTCAAACGGGCGCGGACGCGCAGGCCATCCAGCGTCTTGAGCGCAGTCTGGTCGCCGAAGACCGATGCCGACACGGGGCAGAGGACGGGGCGCTGCGGTGTGAGGGAAAGATTGAACGTCTTCGCGATGTCGGCGGGGCTGCCGCCCGTAGCGATAATTACGGCCTTTGCCTGCAGCGTCTCGTTCTTGCGAGGGGTGTCGGCAAGCGCCTTCCGAAGCGAGCGGACCTCCGATTTTCGGTCGTCGTGCTTTTTTGCCTTGAGTGCTCGCGCGGGACGGTCTATTTGGAGTGTCCAGCCCTCGGGGGCTTTGAATGCCGAGGCAACGTTTGCTCCACAGATCAAGGTGATACCCAGGTGATTGCAAGCGTTGAGAAGCGCATCGCGCACCGATTCGGCACGAAGGGAGCGCGGATACAGCCGGCCCTCCTCGGAGGTCGTCATGATGCCCAGCGAGGAGAAGAAACTGCCGAGCTCTTGCTCGGGCTGGGGACCCATGACGGATTCGACGAATGCGGGGCGGTTGTACCGCTGGAAATCAATTGATTCGTTGGAAAGGTTGCAGCGGCCGTTGCCGGTCGCAAGGAGTTTAAGGCCGCAGGCAACATCGCGCTCAACGATGCAGACGCTTTTGCCTGCGCGTGCGGCCGTAATGGCGGCGGCGAGACCCGAGGCCCCGCCGCCGATTACCAAGACGTCATAGGAGGCGTTTGCGTTCACTTAGGCCTCGGCGGTCTCGTGCGGGGCAATGGCCTCGACAGCAGAGGCGGCTTGGGGCAGCATGCCGTCGGGCAGTGCGGTCTCAACCTCGCCCTTGTCGCAAGCCTCGGCGAGTGCCGGATTGATGGGAAGCTGCCCTAGGATCTCGAGGTTGTAACGCTCGGCGACCTCGGGGAGCTTGCTCTTGCCAAAGACTTCGATCTTCTTGCCGCAATCGGGGCACTCGATATAGCTCATGTTTTCGACGATTCCCAAAATGGGCACGTTCATCTTCTCGGCCATGTTGACCGCCTTGGCGACGATCATCGAGACCAGATCCTGCGGGCTCGTGACGATGACGATGCCATCGACGGGCAGCGACTGGAAGACCGTGAGGGCGACGTCGCCCGTTCCCGGAGGCATGTCGACCAGCAGGTAGTCGATGGGGCCCCATGAGGTTTCGCTCCAGAACTGCCTGATGGCACCCGCGATAACCGGACCGCGCCAGAGGACGGGGTCGGTTTCGTTTTGGAGCAGCAGGTTAGAGCTCATAACCTTGACGCCGTGCTCGGAGATTTCGGGCAGCATAAGGTTGCCGAGGGCATGGACGTGACGTCCGCTCATACCGAACATCTTAGGGATAGAGGGGCCGGTAATATCGGCATCGAGGACGCCGACCTTGTGACCTCGGCGGGAAAGCTCCGTGGCGATGGCGCCGGTGACGAATGACTTGCCGACGCCGCCCTTGCCGGAAAGCACGGCGATAACGCGCTTGACCTCGGACAGCGTATTTTCCTCAAATTGCGACGGCGACGTTTGCCCGCCGGCTGCCTGTGCGTGCTCGCAACCCATGTTTGACTCCTTTGTATATGTTGGGGCCGGAGCCCCGCGGTGTGACACGAGCGTCATTGTACCCTCGTTTGCGAGCGGGAGTCATTTATGATGCGTGGTAGGCGATCGACGGTATTCGAAAGTACGGACCGAGCGTGCGGCCTGCGGCGTCAGACAACGCAAAAGGTCTGCGAATCTTGTATTACGAACATCTGTGCGCGTCGAGTGCGCTAAACTCATCGTCAGTGTGATTTGAAGCT
>USFU01000179.1 GCA_900554135.1 uncultured Collinsella sp.
ACCTTGAGAATCGCCATAAAGGCCTCCTGCGGAACCTCGACCGAGCCGATGGCCTTCATGCGCTTCTTGCCCTCTTTTTGCTTCTCGAGCAGCTTGCGCTTTCGCGAGATATCGCCGCCGTAGCACTTGGCCAACACGTCCTTACGGCGCGCCTTAACGGTGGAGCGGGCGATGATCTTGTTGCCGATGGCGCCCTGGATAGGTACCTCGAACAGCTGTCTTGGGATAATCTCCTTGAGCTTGTCGCACAGGCCGCGGGCCAGGCCATAAGCCTTATCCTTGTGCACGATAAACGACAGTGCGTCCACCTCGTCGCCCGAAAGCAGGATGTCGAGCTTGACGAGCTCGGAGGGGCGATATTCGTTGAACTCGTAGTCGAGCGAGGCGTAACCCTTGGTGCGGCTCTTGAGCTGATCGAAGAAGTCCAAGATGAGCTCGGCGAGCGGCATATCAAAGCGCATCTCGACCGATTTGCTCGTCAGGTGGATCATATCGGTCGTGACGCCACGGTGCTCGATGGCGAGCTGCATGACGGCACCCGTATACTCGGGCGGGCAGATGATCTTTGCCTTGAGGTAGGGCTCTTCGATGCGCTCGATGCGCGTGGCCTCGGGCAGATCCTGCGGGCTGCGGACATCGAGCATCTCGCCGTCAGTCTTGTACACATGGTAGTCAACCGAGGGGCTCGTGGCGATCAGGTCCAGATTGAACTCGCGCTCCAGGCGCTCCTTGACGACCTCCATATGCAGCAGGCCCAGGAAGCCCACGCGGAAGCCAAAGCCCAGCGCCACCGACGTCTCAGGCTCCCACACCAACGACGGATCGTTGACATGCAGCTTATCGAGCGCGTCGCGCAGGTTCTCGTAGTCCTTGTTGTCGATGGGGAACAGGCCCGTGTAGACCATGGGCTTGGCCTCGCGGTAGCCCGGCAGCGGTTCGGGGCAGGGGTTCGAAGCCCACGTAAGGGTATCGCCCACGCGCACGGCCTCGGGGTCCTTCAGACCCGTGACCACATAACCAACCTCGCCGACGGTCAGAGCATCGACCGGCGTCTCGGCAGGGCGTTTGACGCCCACGCCGTCGACCAAGAAGTCGCCCTTGGCCTGCATCATGCGCAGGGTATCGCCCTTTTTGATTGAACCGTCAAAGACGCGCACCGTAGCGACGACGCCGCGGTACTCATCGAAGTACGAATCCAGAATAAGCGCCTTGAGAGGGCCATTTGCATCGCCCTTGGGAGGCGAGATCAAAAAGACGATGGACTCCAGCAGATCGTGGATGCCCTCGCCGGTCTTGCCCGACACGCACACGGCATCGTCGGCGGGAATGGCCAGATCGTCTTCGATCTCGGTCTTGACCTCGTCGGGGTGCGCCGAGGGAAGGTCAATCTTGTTGATGGCCGGAACAATGTCCAAGTTGGCGTTCATGGCGAGCGTCGCATTGGAAACGGTCTGCGCCTCGACGCCCTGGGTGGCATCCACGACCAGCACCGCGCCCTCGCAAGCGGCAAGCGAACGCGAGACCTCGTAGGTGAAGTCCACGTGGCCCGGCGTATCGATCAGGTTGAACTGATACGTCTCGCCGTCGTCGGCGTCATAGGACACGCGGACGGCATTGGACTTGATCGTGATACCGCGCTCGCGCTCGATGTCCATCGTGTCAAGCAGCTGCGACTCCATGTCGCGCTCGTCAACGGTATGGGTGAGCTCGAGGATACGGTCACTGATCGTGGACTTGCCATGGTCAATGTGCGCAACGATTGAGAAGTTGCGGATGTGGGAAATGTCAATTGAAGTATTCATGCGGACTATCTTACCCGAGCGGTACAAAAAATGGAGCCTGTTCCATAAAACAGGCTCCATTTATGCGCGTAATCTGTGTGGTGTGAAATTTACAACTTAAGCGTTGATGCTGTTCACGAGCTTGGCAAGACCGGACTTGCGGTTGGAAGCCTGGTTCTTGTGGATGACATGCTTAGCGGCAGCCATGTCGAGACGCTTGGTGACGGTCTTGAGGGCAGCCTGGGCCTTCTCGGCGTCGCCCTCGGCGACGGCGGACTGGACGTGCTTGGTCAGCGTCTTGAGCTCGGACTTGACAGCCTTGTTACGCATGCGAGCTGCCTCATTGGTGCGGATACGCTTCTTCTGAGACTTGATGTTTGCCACTTCTGGAGTTCCTTTCGAGTTCCTTGCAAAAAATGTATGACACCTCTGAGACACGGTGAGGTCATGCAAGCGCCTACTATAGCACGCTCCCCCTCAAAGGGATAGAACGAATTTGTCAAATAGGCAGGTATCATCACGATTTTCTCAAGATGTTCGTAATCCAGAGCAAAAGCGCGGTCTCCGAATCGGCCGAGCCCTTGAGCGCGAGCTCCACATCGACGGCACCCTCGAGCGCGGCAACGAGCTCGGTCATCGAAAAACGACGTGCCCAGGTCAGATGATTCTTGACCTGCCAGGCCTGAAGCTTGAGCGTGGCGGCGAGCTCACGGCCCTGTCCGCGCGCATCGAGCGCCTTGGCGACGATAAGCTCGCGGATGCGGCCGCACAGCAATGTGTAAGTCCACACGTAGCTCTTGGCGGGCAGTAGATTGAAGAGCTCGAGCGAGCGGCGCATATCGCGGGCCGAGACGGCGTTGAGGAAGTCCCAGGGCTGAACCTCGGCCGTGCGCACGATCCAGCGCTCCACGTCGGCAAGCTCAATCTGGGGCGCCTCGACCATCTGGGCGAGCTTTGCAAGGTCGTTATCGAGCATGCGCGTGTTTTCGCCCGAACGCGAGACGAGTCCCTCGGCAGCAGCCGTCGAGATGGACTTACCGTGCTGCGTCGCCATCTGCTGCACGCGGCGCGGCAGTTCCCAGCGCTTGGTACCCGAGCAATCGACGATAGCCTTCTTGTCGATCTTGGCGATTGCCTTATACAGGCGCGTATTCTTGGCAAGTGAGTCGGCGATAATGAGACAGACCGTCGTGGGGCTGGGACTTGCGAGATACTCGACGAGCGGTTCCGAGACCGCTTTGGCAAGCTTGGAGCAGCCGTCGAGGATCACCAGGCGAAACTCGCTACCCATGGGAAAGGTATTGAGCGAGCCGATGATCGACTCGATATCGGGATCTTTCGTCATGTCGCGTTCATCGAGGTTGAACTCAACCATACCCGACTTTTCCAAGCGAGCTTTCATACGCGAGACGGCGTGGTCGCGCTTGACCCCATCGGTACCGACAATCAGATATGCCGGCAGCAGACCGGTTTCGGACATTGCACTCCCCTCTCGCACGCTCTCGAATTCATACCGTGCCATTTTAGCCCAGGGGTCCACCGCGCGCCAACGATGTCGTCACGGCCGCTGGCATCGCATCGCAAAGCCCTTCGCAGTCGGCGCGACGGTAATGTCGCCGTGTTCGATGGTGCATGCGAACGCACCACCCGCTTCCTTAACGGCATCGATGCAGGCATCCGACGGATGGCCGTAACGATTCCCCTCGCCGGCGCTCGCGATAGAGAGCTCGGGCTTAAGCGTGCCCAGCAGGTCTGTGTCGACGGAAACTTTTGAGCCGTGATGCCCTAG
>USFU01000180.1 GCA_900554135.1 uncultured Collinsella sp.
TCGCCCTTGCCCGCGCCGGCGTTTTGCGCCGTGAGCGCGCTGACGGTGGCACCCATGGAACTCGGCACAATGAACAAAAAGCTGATCATCTTCTCGACCAGGCCCACGGCAGCGGCATCGACCAGGCCGCGATGGTTGGCGATGACGGTGATAAACATAAACGCCACCTGGATGCAGCCGTCCTGGACGGCCACGGGCACGCCGATCTTAAGGATGCTGCCGAGCACCTCGGACTGGGGGCGCAGGTCGCTGCGCTTAACGTGGATGTTCGTGCGGCGGCTCTTGAGCCACACGAGCGCGAGGGCAACGCTGGCCGTCTGGGCGGTTACCGTGCCGAGCGCCGCACCCACGGGGCCGAGCCCCATGTGGCCGATAAACAGAAAGTCGAGTGCGATGTTGATGATGCACGCCACACCGATCACGTACATGGGCGAGCGCGAATCGCCCAGGCCGCGAAAGATGGCCGAGAGGATGTTGTACGCGGCGATAAAGGGAATGCCGACAAAGCAGATACGCAGGTAGGCGGCGGTGCCTTCGACCGCCTCGGGCGGCGTACCAATGAGCGCCACGATTTGCGGGCATAGTGCAAACAAGATGACGGCCAGTACCACCGAGACGCCCATAAAGAGCGTAATGGTGTTGCCGATGGCGGTCTCGGCGCGGTCGAAGCGACGCGAACCCACGGCGTGGCCGACGATGACCGTCGTTCCCATGGCTAGGCCCACGAGCGTCACGGTAATGATATAGAGCGTCTGCGCGCCATTGCCCACGGCGGTGATGCCGGCAGCGCCGCTAAACTGCCCCATCATGTACAGGTCGGCCATGCCGTAGAGCATCTGCAAAAAGTACGAGAGCATATAGGGCAGGGCAAAGACCGCGATGGTCTTAAGGACATTGCCGCGTGTGAGGTCGTGTTCCATGGGCGGGGTACTTTCTGGCTTGGTTCGTTTAGGTACCAGTGTAGTGAAAACCCTACAACGATTATAGAGTCAAGGTTTGTGTTGACGACAGGGCGAAAAAATAGTCACGCTCCAAGCACGATGCTTTGGCCCTCTGTGCCCCTCACCTCGCCTCAAACCATCACAACATTCAACGTTTTTTACCAAAATCGGGAAAAGCATCGAATGTTGTGATGGTTTTTCTGCCACTCGACCGGGTGGAATCGCTTTCTTGAGCGCGAAGGTGTGCGGATCCGTGGGCAGGGGAATAAGGTTGGTTATCCGACTCCATTGGAGGGCTCATGGACCTGCCGATCGTCCTGTCCCATAAGACTGCCTGGCTGTACCACAACGTGGCGCGCCCGTCCGAGCCGCTCTCGCGAGCAAGCAGTCTATACGATGAGGACTCGCTTGCTAACGAGGCGGAGCCGACTGCGGGCCTGTCCAAATTGGGACTCGATGCCAAAGGGCTGAGGGCTTCAACGGCAGTTGGGATCGTTGCCGATTATCTGGTCTCGCTTGGTATTCCACGAGAAGAGCTCGATCATATCGATACGCTCGTCAACTTCGATTTTGAGCGCTCGACGCCGGCTGGATTTAGGTGCCACGTGTTTGGAGCGCCGGTACCTCCAGGTCATCTTATCGAGGTGGCAGAGGGCCTTCTAGTGGTTGATGAGGCCATGTGCTTTGTCCAAGCGGGTTCGTGGATGAGCGAGCCCGAGCAGCTGGAATATGGCTACGAAATCTGTGCCCGATACCATTTGAATCATCTGTCGACAGGCGATTATATCGAGATGGGGCAGAGGTATACCGCTGCCGATTTAATTGCCTATTGCAATGAGAACCGATCTCGTCAGGGGACTATACGTGCGGCCGCCGTGCTCAAGCGCGTGCACGATGGCGCGCGGTCGCCCATGGAGACGGCCACCGCAATCATGGTCGTAGCAAAACGTTCCCAGGGAGGGCTGGGATACACCAAGATCGAGCTCAACCATCGGGTGGATGTTCCCAATGAGTTCAGATATCTCGCTAAGGCCGGGTATTTCGAGATCGACGTATATGCGCCTGCGAGCGGTACGGGGATTGAATACAACGGTTCGGACCATCTTGATAAACAGCACAGCGCGTCGGATGCGGAGCGTATGACCGTGCTGAGCGCGCTGGGCTTTAGAATGATCGTCCTCACCGGGACTCAGTTTGCCCACCAGCTGCAATTGCACCGGGCGACGAACGCCATCGCACTCGCTATGGGTCTTAAGTGCGACCGAAGCGAAGCGTTCCAGAAACGTCAAAACGACCTGCGAGAATTCGTGATTCGGCACTGGGAGGGCGGCATTTAGGGGCGTTTTAGTCCTTCTACGGGGTGCTGTGGGCAGGCAAACCATCACAACATTCGACGTTTTTTGCCAAAAACGGGAAAAGCATCGAATGTTGTGATGGTTTGCGTGCTGAGGATGGGCTTGGAAAGTCCGTTTTGCTCGAAGCGACCTGTCCTGTCGTACGGGTGTCGGCATGATTCTCTCGTGGGGTATTATGTTTTTCGAAGAATAAAACGCCGCGTGAGGGGAGGGTTGCGTGGACGGGCACGTGCAACATGACGGTTTTGGCCGCGATATCAACTACCTGCGCATTGCCGTTACCGACAAGTGCAATTTCCGCTGCATTTACTGCATGCCGGTCGATGGCGTGGCGCCCCGCGCACACGACGAGCTGCTCAGCGCCGAGGAAATCGCCCGCTTTGTGCGCCTGGTGGCGGGGGAGGGCATTCGCCGCGTGCGCTTGACGGGTGGCGAGCCACTGGTCAGCCGCCGTATCATCCCGCTCATTCGCGACATCCGCGCGATTCCGCAGATCGAGGACATCTCGCTTACCACCAACGGCGCCCTGCTGCCCAAGCTGGCACCGCAGCTCAAAGATGCCGGGCTTAACCGCGTCAACATCTCGCTCGACACGCTCGACCCTACGCTGTTTGGAAAGATTACGCGCCTGGGCCGGCTCGAGCAGACCATGGCTGGCATCGACGCGGCGCTAGCTTGGGGCTTTGAGCCCGTTAAGGTCAACTGCGTTGTTGTGCGACGGCTCAACCAGGATGTGGCGGCCCTTGCACGGCTGACCGTCGACCGCCCCATCCACCTGCGCTTTATCGAATACATGCCCATTGGCGACGAGCACACGAGCTCGCATTGTGCCGTAGACCCTCACGCGCCCACACTCAATCCCGAGCTGTGGGACGCGAGCGACACCGTGCCGAGCGACGAGCTGCGGGCGCGCATCAATGTCGGGGCCACCGCGGCGGGACTGGGCGAGCTCGAGCCGCTCGACATCAACGACGCTCCTGCCGGCGCGGGCCCTGCGCGCTATTGGCACTTTCCGGGCGCGGCGGGAACGGTTGGCTTTATTAGCGCCATGTCCAACCATTTTTGTGCGAATTGCAACCGCCTGCGCCTGACGGCGGACGGCAGCGTGCGTCCCTGTTTGTTCAGCGATGCCGAGTATTCGGTTCGTGAGGCACTGCGCCGTGGTGATGATATGCAGGTACTTTCGATTTGGCGCGATGCCGTGGCCCACAAACCGCAGGAACACGCGAT
>USFU01000181.1 GCA_900554135.1 uncultured Collinsella sp.
GACGACGTGGACGAGGCCGCTGCCAAGATTCTCGAGGCCCGCGCCGAGGCCCGCGCCGCCAAGAACTGGGATCTGGCCGACGCCATCCGCGACCAGCTCAAGGACCTAGGCCTGACGATCGAGGACACTGCCGCGGGTACTCGTATTAAGAGTCTCTAGTATTTGTCGACCGTTCGAGGTGCGGCAGATTGCCTTGAAAGAGGAGGGCATAGACCTGGTGGTCATGGCCGACGATTGAAAGGCAAAGTGCCGTGGCTCGGACGGTCGATTCTTGTTCGTTATCTATTTAAGGAGGCCGTTTTATGGCCGACAATCGCAAGCGTGCGCCTCGTGGCGGCAAGCAGGCCGCTTCTGGCTCGCGTCCGATTCGCCGAAATGATCGCGCTGCCGCTTCCAAGGGCCAGCGCGATCGCGCCCAGGCCGCACGTCCGCAGCGCGATCGCAACCGCGACGCTGTCCAGGCTCCCAAGGGCGAGTTTATCGAAGGTCGTCGTGCTGCCGCCGAGGCGCTACGCACTGGTTTTCCCATCAAGTGCGCGCTCATCGCCGAGGGCGGGGAGCGCGATGCTGCCTTGTCGCGCCTGGTCGACGATCTCAACGCCGCGGACGTCCGCATTAAGTATGTGCCGCGCGCGCAGCTCGATGCGCTGTCGAGCCATGGCGCTCATCAGGGCATTGCGCTCGAGGTGGGTAATTTCCCCTATGCGGACGTCGCCGATATCCTTGACCGCGCGGGTGACGGCCCGGCGCTCGTCGTCGTACTCGACCATGTGACCGACGACGGTAACTTTGGTGCCATCGTGCGCTCTGCCGAGGTCGTGGGCGCGGCGGGCGTCATCATTGCCAACAAGCGCGCCGCCGGTGTGACCGTGGGCAGCTACAAAACCTCTGCTGGTGCCGTTATGCATCTGCCCATCGCACAGGTTCCCAACATCGCTCGAGCGCTCGACGACCTCAAGGCTGCTGGCTTTTGGGTGGGCGGTGCTTCCGAGCACGCCGAGGGCAGCTGCTGGGATGCTCCCTTTGAGGGCCGCGTTGCGCTCGTCATGGGCTCCGAGGGCGACGGCATCTCGCGCCTGGTGCTCGAGAAATGCGACTTTTTGACCAAGCTTCCCCAGCGCGGCATGACCGAGAGTCTCAATGTGGCCCAGGCGACCACCGCGCTGTGCTTTGAGTGGCTGCGCCGCAATGCCGGCGAGCTCATGGGGGAGGAGTAGCGCATGTCCAAGAAGAACCGCGCCAAGTCCAAGGCCAAGCGCTTTGGCGAGGGCTCGGCCAAGCCGATTGTTTCGGCCGCGACCTACGGCGTGGGCGGCAATGCGTTTGCGCAGGCTATCGCCGACCCAGTCTCGACGGTGCACTCCAACAAGCCCGAGCTGCTGGTGGTCGACGGTTACAACGTGATCCACTGCACGCCGCGCTACGAAAAGCTCGTGTACGACCATTCCGACGATCCGTATTCCAGCGACGTCCACGATATGGCGCGCACCGCCCTCATCAACGACGTCGCCGCCTTTGCCCAGGGCCGCTACGAGGCCGTGATCGTGTTCGACGGCGCGGGCAATATCTCTAACGAGCGCCCCAACCTGCCGGCCCGCGGCGTGCGTATCGAGTTTTCGCCGACGGGCGTCTCTGCCGATACCGTGGTGCAGAAGCTCTGCATCGAGGCGCGCGAGGAAGGCCGCGCGTGCTCCGTGGTGTCGAGCGACGGCACGATCCAGGCCGTTGTCATGGGTAAGGGCGTTACGCGCATCTCGAGCCGCATGCTGGTGGACGAGATCAAGCAGATCGATAACGACGTTCACGAGGCAGAGGAAGCTCCGCAGATCAAGATGACTCTGGGCAGTCGCCTGAGCCCCGATGCCCTGGCCAAGCTCAAGGCCCTGCGCGGGAGGTAGGGGAGCTGACGGCGCGACGCTGTCTCGCTAATTCCATTCAGCGATATCGATCATTCTACGGAGGCGCCATGTAAGCGCCTCTTTTAGATATGGCAGCCTTGCCTTGATCGCGTCGTTTCTGGACAGAGTCTCGATTGCCTCGTCAACGAAGCCTTCGAGTTTGTCGCCGTCAAACCAGCTCATATCCTCAACAAGCAGCATTTGTTTCGCGGGGCTTGAATGAAACTGCGCACTGGTAAAACTGTGCTCTCCTGCCCGAAGCTCCTCAAGAGAAATGTTGCACCAGAGCGATGAGCCCGAATCGAAGATGGGGGCAGGTCTGCAGATTAGCGTGTTGATGTTTCGTACAAGGCCAAAGTTACGCCAATGGCGGTCATAGTTGGCGATGATGTCGTCGCATACGATCATGCGGTCAAGGGCATCCTTGACGCCTGTCACCCCGAGCTCCTCGCAGTTTGCTACATATCGCTCGTAGTCGGTTAGCCGTTCATCTACGTTTGCGTGCTGGTTTGCATAGAACGCAGGGACATACTCTTCTTCATCAGTTAAGAAGACATCGCATATGCTCAGGGCGGAAGTGCCCGTGCCCTCGAGCGAGTAAGGCACATAATCGCAGGCGTTTAGGATGCGACGGTGAAGTGCAGTCGCTACCATCTCGTTATAAGGTTCCTGGTTTAGGTGTGCTCCTGCCTTATGCAGAATTCGACGCCCGCGCTCGCATGTCCAGTACTTTTGAAGATTGCCGTCCGAGGTGTTGTCGGGCTTTGCGGCAGCCGCTTTTCCCTCTGGGGCAAAGGGCGCAATGGACAGTGAGACGTCATCAAAGGCGTTATTGAAGAAGTTAATATCCTCCCAGGCGAGACCGGAACTTTGGGGTCTAATCCAATACTGGTCGGATAGGGAGAGGCCGAGATTTCGCTGGACGAGTTCATCGGGAACATCGACTGCGGCTTCTGCAAGCAGGGAGGCTAGTCCGATGCGTGCGAGCGGGATACCGCGGCCGCGCCACCAGATGCGGAAGGAGTCGAGCGATATGGGGCTATTAGGGCCAAATACTCCAATAGGGGCGTGGGCGTAATCGATGTCGGCACCGATGTGGGTAAAGTCTTTTCGCGATGTGCTGTAGACCAGCTGAGCGACCTCGTGCGTGCGATTCATGAGGGTGAACGCGATCTCGCTCTTACCGTGGCCGCGGCGGGGACGTCCTCCCGTTTTGGTCACGGAGCGGAGTCGCGTGTCGATGCTGTCTTTGTCGATAAGCCACACACCAGAAGCCTTCCGGGCCTCAAGTGCTCCGTTTTTTATGAGCTCCTGCACCCTGCGCGGAGTGATGCCGAGCAGTTCGGCGGCTTCCTTGGTAGTAAGCATCGCGAAACCCTTCGTCAGAACGAACAGTTTTATCTATTCCATTGTAATTAAAACTATTCGTTCTGGCGAATAGTTTTGAGATGTGGTCGGTCGAAGGGTCTGTTGCGCCTCGTCCGTAATTCCTTTATTCTTAACTGGCTTCGCGCGAAAGCGCCAAGTGTGCCAGTGTGGCGCAACGGTAGCGCAACTGATTTGTAATCAGTGGGTTGCAGGTTCGATTCCTGTCACTGGCTCCATGAGAGTTTCGGGC
>USFU01000182.1 GCA_900554135.1 uncultured Collinsella sp.
CCACGTTCTCAAGGTCGCGCTTTGGCAGCTGTTTTGCCATTGCAAACCTTTCCGGGGGCGATTACTTATTTAGCGGAAACCTTGCCGCTGGCGTCCTTGACGACCTTCATGGCAGAGACGGGGATGAAGCCCTGCTCCTCGACGAGCTTGCCCTGGACATCGTCGGAAAGCATGAAGTCGAGGAAAGCCTTGGTGGCATCGTCGGCGTCCTTGGAGCAGTACATGTGCTCGGTAGCCCAGATCTTGAAGGAGTCGTCGGTAACGTTCTCGCTCTTGGGCTCGACGCCCTCGACCTTGATGGCGTTGAACTTGGAATCATCGAAGTGCGAGAAGTCGAGGTAGGAGATGGCGTTGTCGGTGCTGGCGATCTGAGTCTGGACGTCGCCGGACTTGTCGAGCTCGGCGTCGCCCTTAAAGTCGACAGCCTCGTCGCCAAAGACGGCAGCCTCGAAGGTGGCGCGGGTACCGGAGCCAGCCTTGCGGTTGAGGACGACGATGGTGGCATCGTCGCCGCCGACCTCCTTCCAGTTGGTGATCTGGCCGGAGAAGATGCCCTTGAGCTGCTCGAGGGACAGGTCGTCGACCTTGACGTTCTTGGAGACGACGGGACCCATGCCCACGACGGCGACCTCGTGGTCGACGAGGTTCTTGACCTGGTCGGCCTCGAGCTTGGTCTCGGCGAAGACATCGGAGTTACCGATGGTGACGGTGCCGGCGGCCACAGCGGTCAGGCCCTTGCCCGAACCGTTGCCCGAACCGGAGATGGAGACGTCGGGGTTGGCGTCCATGAACTTCTCGGCAGCAGCCTCGACGAGGGCCTGGAACGAGGAGGCGCCGTCGTAGGTCACCTCGCCGGAGACGGACTCGGCAGCGGCAGCGGCGCTACCCTTGTCGGCGGCGTCGGAAGTGTTGGAGCCACCGCAACCAACAAGGCCGAGACCGACGATGCTGGCAAGACCACCAGCGAGGCCGAGGAACTGACGACGAGAATAAGCCTGATCGAGCATGATCTTCCTTTCATACATGCGACTCGCGGGCACCCTGCCCGCTTTGCTGTTTGGAAAGATACGACCTCGATCGGGCGACAGCCGCGCCAGCTGCGGTTTCTTACGGGCATCTGATAGACCCTTACCGCAAGCGCGGCTCGGCTTTACAAACGAATAACAAACCCGCCACCAAGCATGACCAGCCTTTTACACCAATAAAAACAAAGTTGCGGTGAAATAGTTCCTGCTTGGCCATCAAATGGCCCATTCTAGGAACTATTCCACCGCAACTTAGATTGGGAAACCGCGTAACCTTAAAGCTCGAGTTCGTTTAGACGAAGGATTGCCACGATATAAATCTTGAGCGCCTGCTTAAGCTGCTCTTCGTTGGCGCACTCGTTGGGGCCGTGCATCTGGCCGCCCCACGCGGGCAGCTCCAGGCCGGTCTCCTCTGGGCCAAACGAGACGGCGCGGGCAAAGTTGCGCGCGTACGTGCCGCCGCCCATGGCAAAAGGCTCGGCATGCTTGCCCGTAAACTCGTTATAGGTATCGATAAGCGCCTTCACGGCCGGATCGTCGGCAGAGACCGAGAACGGCACCTTGGTACGACCCACGAGATACGTCACACCAAAGCGGCCCACGAGCGGCTCGAGCTGCTCGCAGATGGTATCGGCGCTCGTGCTGTCGGGGAAACGCACGTCGATGACCTGCTCAATGTGGCCATCCGCCACGCGGATGACGCCGGGGTTGCAGGTGAGCGGGCCAAACGCCGGGCTCGTCGCGTCGATACCCAGGCCGCGGCCATAGGCGTCCGCATGCACAAAGGCCAGAAACTTGACAAACTCGTGCTCGGCAGGCGTCAACAGGCGCTCGTCACGGGCACCAAACGTGTCCTCGGCCTCGCGCAGATATGACACGATCAGGCCGACGGCATTGATCGTTCCATCGGGCATCGAGGCATGACCGCCAATGCCGTGGGCGAAAATCTGCGCATGCCCGTTATCGAGTGCCGTGATCTCCAGGCGGTCGGCGTTCTCAACGGGCGCCGGCAGTTCATCGGCGGCAATCGCAAGCTCGCAGATAGACTGCGACGGAATGGCGTTGCTCGCCTCGGCGCCGCTCCACGACACAATGCGCCCGCCATCAATCCTAGAGCTCACAAACGTCGCCCCAAACTGGCCCTTCTCGGCATTGCAGACCGGGAACTCGGCATCGGGCGTAAACAGAAAGTCGGGGTTCGCGTGGTTCTCCAGATAATGGTGAACATCGGACATGCCCACTTCCTCATCGCAGCCCAGCAGCGCGCGGAAGGTATAGCGCGGGGTGATGCCGTGCTTGAGCAGATAGGCGCCGGCGTAGAGCGACAGCACAGCCGGACCCTTGTCGTCGATCACGCCGCGACCGAGCAGCCAGCCCTCGCGGCGCTCCATCGCAAACGGATCGGTATTCCAACCGGGACCGGCGGGCACCACGTCCACATGGCAGATGGTCGCGAGTTGCTTGTCGCCGCGGCCAGGGATATCGGCAATGCCCACATAGCCCTCGTCGTCGCTCGTCTGGTAGCCGAGCTTTTGCGCAATGCTGAGCGCGCAATCGAGCGCATCACGGACCGGGCGGCCAAACGGCGCGCCGGGCTCCGCATCGGCAGAAACTGCCACGGACGGATAGCTCACCAGCTGCTCGATATCGGCGACGACATCTTCCCAGACCTCGTCGACATACTCGGCGACGCTCTGCTCCACCTGATTCATGGACGACCTCCTTACCAATGAGGGGCGAGCGTGCCCGCCCCTCACATCACATACTTATATAGCGAAAAGTTTAGCAAGCTCGGCCACCGAGTGCACCACCGCATCGGCACCCGCGGCCTCGTGCTCCCCCGGCGCCGCCGCGCCCGAATAGATGCCAATGCACGGCACACCCATCGCGTGCGCGCCCTCCACATCGTTAAAGCGGTCGCCGATCATCACGGCCTCGTCGGCCGTCGCACCGAGCGCCGCCAGCGCATCGCGGACCGAATTTGCCTTGGTCTCGCGCCCCTGCGGCGGATTCATGCCAACCACGGCTTCGAACTGGCAAAGCCCCAGCTCATGCACCATATCGATGCACTTCGCCTCCATGCGCGACGTCGCCACAGCCATACGCTTGCCCTGGGCGGTCAACCCATCCAGCAGCTCGGGAATCCCATCGAACACGGGGTACTCCTCCGGCCCCAGCTCATCAAAAAAGGCACGGTACTCGTCGGCCACCACAAGCGACTCCTCGCGGGAAAAGCCGTAAAAGTCGTGGAAGCCCTTCCACAGGGGCGGCCCGATCATGCGGCGCAGGTCACCCATCTGCGCCTCAGAAAACCCGCGCGCAGCCAGCGTCTTGCGCGTCGAGGTCATCACCGCCCGGCCCGTATCGGCCACCGTGCCGTCAAAATCGAACAGCACAATCGGCCGTCTGCATATCTCCAGCGCCTCCATCGGCAT
>USFU01000183.1 GCA_900554135.1 uncultured Collinsella sp.
GCGGGGTAAAGACGACGCGATCGGTTAGGCCCAAGATCTGCTCGATTTCGGGCGTGTGACGATGCTTGCCCACGCCATAGGCCTCCAGGTTTTCGTCCGCGCTGCAAAAATGCGTACGGGCGTTGCAGGACTTACCGGCACCCGTTACACCGCTGATGGCGTCAACGATCACGGGGCCGCTCTGGGCAACCCAGCCGGCGCGCACGGCAGGCGCGGCGGCAAGGCTCGTTGCGGTGGGATAGCAACCGGCGCAGGCAACCAGTACGGGCTTGCCATCGGCGTGGTCGGATGCAGCGGTCTCCAAATCCTGGCAGAACAGCTCGGGCAGACCAAAGGCGCGGCTCTTGAGTAGCTCGGGACTCGTGTGCTCGGCGGCATACCAGGCCTCAAAGGTGGCCGGATCGCTCAGGCGATAGTCAGCCGAGAGGTCAATGCAGGAGACTCCCGCGGCAAGCAGGGCGGGCACCTGTGCCATGGCGGCCGTGTGCGGCACGGCCAAAAAGACCGCGTCACAGTTCTTGAGCTCGGGGGCATCGTGCGTCGTGAAGACAAGATCGCTCACGCCGGCAAAGCTCGGGTACACCGCAGACAACGGCTGGCCAGCATCGGCGTTTGACGTAATGGCAGTAAGTTCAAACTCGGGATGACCGAGGACGAGGCGAATGAGCTCGGCGCCAGCATATCCAGCCGCACCTACGATTCCAACCTTTAAAGACATATCGGACTCCTTGTCTGCAGTTATGCACCAATGCGCATCCCGCAGCCGTCGTTATGAAGTGGGTTGAAACTTTAGCACCAAAAGATGCATATATACGCAAATCTTTTACATATTCATGCATTGAAACAGTCCCGACACATTCACTCGAAGGAATTGACAAATAAATGCGGGCCCCATATTGCCCAGTGCACCTTACGGTGACGTTGCAATGTGGGGCCCGCTACATGCGAGAATTTGAATTGTCGAAGCTTGCTGAGAGACTCGTTTAGAGCTCGACCGGCACCCATTCGTCATGGTTGCAGACAAAGGCCTCGGGTTCCTCCACGCTAAAGAAGACGAGCGTGGGATCGTCTGCGCCCTCGTAGTGCTCGCCCAGGCGCTCCAGGTGCTTCCAGCCCGCCTCGCGCATATCGGGAGCGGCCTGGTCGTCCAGACCCGCATGTCCGCGCAAGATGAGCCAGCCATGGCCTGGCCACCAACTCGTGGCCTCAAAGCGTTGATTTTGCAGCAGCTCTTGCCACACGTCTTTGGTGCGCGCCGTTACAAACCACAGCTTGCCGTCCTGGATCTGCGCAAACGAAAACGGACGCACATGCGGCTGTCCGTCAACGCTCGTCGCCAAATACCATGCCGGCACCGACGTCAGATACTCCAACACCGTATTCAATCCGTCCATGTGTCCTCCTGGCACTAGTCTTTTTGGGTCGGGGCTGTTTTAGCTGCCCTAGAGTTAAAGCTCCAGGCGCTCTTCGCTGCCGTCGATATCACAGAAGCGGGCGGCGATATTGCGCACCGAGAAGAACGCAAGGCGACCGTCGTTGGCGCTCTCGTGATCTTCGCCGATGCCCACCATGTGCTTAAAGCCGGCTTGGCGCACCCGGTCGCTCACGACCGCGTCGTCCTCAAGCGCGGCCTCACCAGTCAGCACGATCCAACACTCCCCCGGTTTCCAACCCGAAACCTCAAACTTGGGGTTCGCGCTGAGCTCGGCCCACACGTCCTTATCGCGCGAGGTGCAAAACCACAGCTTGCCATCATCGACCATGGCAAACGAGAACGGCCTTACGCGCGGCTGATATCCGTCCGTCACGTCGATCGTGGCGAGATACCACGCCGGAATACGCCTAAGATACGAACAGGCGCGCTCGAGCTGCGCCGTGCGATCGTTGTCGGTCATAAGGACCCCTTTCCTGCGCTCGAATCGCGCCTAAACAAGTTGAAGATTGATGACGATGACGCAGATGAGCAGCAACGCCGTCACCACCGCCGCCAACGCATCGCCGCGGCCAAATGCAAGCGCATGCAGACGTGTGCGGCCCTGCTCGCCATGATAGCAACGGGCATCCATGGCGGCAGACAGCGTTTCGGCATGACGGAACACGCCCGTGAACAGCGGAATCGCCACACTGCCGAGCATACGCACGCCGCCGAGCGGGCCTCTCGTCACGCGCGCACCGCGGCTCGCCTGCGCATCGGCCGTCTGCTTCATCTCGGTGGCAAACTGCGGCATAAAGCGCAGCGCGATACCCATGATCATGCCGAGCTCGTGCGCAGGAAGTCCCACACGCGCAAACGGCGCGAGCAGGCGCTCAAAACCCGCGGTGAGGTCGAGCGTCGGTGTGGTGAGCGTGATAGCGCTCATACCGGCCATCATCAAGGTCAGGCGGCACGCCATAAAGGCGGCGGAATGCAGCGAGCCCTCGCTTATCTGCAAAAAGCCGAGCTGCCACAGAATGCGCCCGCTCTGGTCGGAAAACAGGTTGAGCACCGCGACCACCGCGACGATCGCCAGCAGCGGCGCCATCGATGACAGGACGCGACGAGCCGGCACCCGGGACACGGTATAGATCAGGACAACGAAGATTGCGACCGGGACCAGTCCGCGGAAGCTGCTGACTGTGAGCGTCGTGATCAGAAACACAAAGCCCAAGAGCAATTTGGTTCGCGGGTCCAGGCGGTGGATCGCACTATCGCCGGGATAGTAGCTGCCAAACGAAAACGCCTCCATTAGCAGCCCTCCTCTCGCGCGACCGTCTTGGATTTAGCAATGTCCGCGACGTTAGAAGGACCGTCCGAGCGACCGATCAGCAAATCTGCCAACTCGTCTGCCAGCAACTCAACCGTATAGAGGCCGTCAAAGCGCAGCGGCACGCCTGCCTTCGCAAGCGCCAGCGCCATGCGCTGGGCAGCGGGAACACCCAAGCCGATCGACTTGAGCTCATCGGCATGCGCAAAAACCTGAGCGGGCGTGCCCTCGGCAAACACCGCGCCCTCGTTCATCACGACAATACGGTCGCAGCAATTGGCCAGGTCATCCATACTGTGCGAGACCATGACGACGGTCAGGCCATCGCGGTGAAGTCTACCGATGAGCTCCAGAAAATCACTGCGCGCCGCCGGATCGAGTCCCGCCATGGGCTCATCGAGCACCAGGACCTCGGGCTCCATGGCAAGCACGCCAGCAAACGCCACGCGCCGCTGCTGCCCGCCCGAGAGCTCAAAGGGGCTCTTGTCGCCCACCGTAGCCAGGTCGAGGCCTACGCGCGCGAGCGATGACGCGACGCGGCGGGCAACCTCGGCCTGCGACAACCCAAGGTTATGCGGGCCAAATGCCACGTCCTGCGCCACGGTCTCGGCAAACAGCTGACGCTCGGGATACTGAAACACCACGCCGACCTTTGCCTTAACCGCGGCGGCATCTTTCTTGTTTGCCAGGTCGAGCCCCAA
>USFU01000184.1 GCA_900554135.1 uncultured Collinsella sp.
CGTCCCGACACGGCCGACGCCTGCCACCTGCCGCAGTTCAACCAGATCGAGGGCCTGGTCGTCGACGAGGGCATCACCTTTGGCGACCTCAAGGGCACGCTCGACTACTTTGTTAAGTGCATGTTTGGCGAGGACCGCAAGACGCGTTACCGCCCGCACTTCTTCCCCTTCACTGAGCCCAGCTGCGAGGTTGACGTGAGCTGCCACGTCTGCGGCGGCAAGGGCTGCAACTTCTGCAAGCACAGCGGCTGGATCGAGATCCTGGGCTGCGGCATGGTCGACCCCAACGTCCTTATCAACTGCGGCATCGACCCCGAGAAGTACACCGGCTTCGCCTTTGGCATTGGCGCCGAGCGCGTCGCGGCCCTGCGCTACGACCTGCCGGACCTGCGCACGTTGATGACTGGTGACATGAGGTTCTTGAACCAGTTCTAGAACGCTTTCTTCTTAGTTGCAGTTTCCGGCTCAAAGCCGCATTTATGAAAGGAGACCAGTTAGATGCGTGTTTCTTACGACTGGCTCAAGACCATGATCGATATTCCGGAGGATCCCAAGACCCTTTCGGACGAATATATCCGTACCGGCACCGAGGTCGAGGCGATCGACACCGTGGGCGAGTCCTTCGACCACGTGGTGACCGCCAAGGTGCTCACCAAGACCCCGCACCCCGATAGCGACCACATGTATGTGTGCTCGGTCGATGTGGGCGACAAGAACCTCGACGCCGACGGCAACCCCGCTCCGCTGCAGATCGTCTGCGGCGCGCAGAACTTCGAGGCCGGCGACCACATCGTCACGGCCATGATTGGCGCTGTCCTGCCCGGTGACGTCAAGATCAAGAAGAGCAAGCTTCGCGGCGTCGTGTCCATGGGCATGAACTGCTCCGCGCGCGAGCTCGGCCTGGGCGGCGACCACTCCGGCATCATGATCCTGCCCGAGGATACGCCCTGCGGCATGCCGTTTGCCGAGTACGTGGGCTCGAGCGACACCGTGCTCGACTGCGAGATCACGCCCAACCGTCCCGACTGCCTGTCCATGATCGGCATGGCCCGCGAGACCGGCGCCATCTTCGACCGCGATTTCCACGTTGAGCTGCCCGCCATCAAGGCCGAGACCGGTCGTGCGACCGACGACGAGCTTTCCGTCGAGATCGCCGACGAGGGCCTGTGCGACCGCTATGTCGCCCGCATCGTGCGCAACGTGAAGGTCGGCCCCTCGCCCGACTGGATGGTCAAGCGCCTTAACGCCCTGGGCGTGCGCCCGCACAACAACATCGTCGACATCACCAACTATGTGATGATGCTCACCGGTCAGCCGCTGCACGCCTTTGACCTGGACACCTTTGCCGAGCGCGAGGGCAAGCGTCGCATTGTGGTTCGCGCCGCCCAGCAGGACGAGAAGTTCACGACCCTCGACGGCGAGGAGCGCGTGCTCGACGCCGGCATGGGCCTTATCACTGACGGCGAGCGCCCTGTGGCGTTGGCCGGCGTTATGGGCGGCATGGATTCCGAGATCGAGGACGATACCGTCGACGTGATGGTCGAGAGTGCCTGCTTCAACGCCGGTCGCACCTCGCACACCAGCCGCGATCTGTCGCTGATCTCCGACGCCTCCATTCGCTTTGAGCGCCAGGTCGACGAGACCGGCTGCGTGGATGTCGCCAACGTTACCTGCGCTCTCATCGAACAGATCGCCGGCGGCGAGGTTGCTCCCGGCTATGTCGACGTTTTCCCCGCGCCCAAGACCGTCGACAGCATTAAGCTTCGCCTGGCCCGCGTGCATGCCATCTGCGGCGCCGACATCGAGCCCGATTTTATCGAGCGTTCGCTCACCCGTCTGGGCTGCACCGTCGAGCGCGACGGCGAGGACTTTATGGTTACCCCGCCGAGCTTCCGCCCCGACCTGCCGCGCGAGATCGACCTGATCGAGGAAGTCTTGCGCCTGTGGGGCATGGGCCGCGTGACGGCGACCATCCCGGCTGCCAAAAACCACATCGGCGGCCTGACCCGCGAGCAGAAGCTCACCCGCAAGGTCGGCGAGATCCTGCGCGCCTGCGGCCTCAACGAGACCACGACCTTTGGCTTTGCCGCCCCGGGCGACCTGGAGAAGATCGGTATGTCCACCGAGGGCCGCGGTTGCCCCGTGGTGCTCATGAACCCGCTGGTAGCCGAGCAGACCGAGATGCGCCGCTCGCTGCTGCCGGGCCTGCTGCAGTCTGTGGCCTATAACGAGGCCCACGGCACGCCCAACGTGCACCTGTACGAGGTCGGCAGCCTGTTCCACGGCCGCGAGAACGCCAGCCTGCCCAAGGAGACCAAGTCCGTGGCGGGCGTGCTCTCGGGCCAGTGGAGCGAACAGTCTTGGAACATGAAGTATCGCAAGCTGCGCTTCTTCTTTGGCAAGGGCATTGTCGAGGAGCTGCTCGCCCAGCTGCGCATCGAGAAGGTTCGCTTCCGTCCCGTCGAGGGCGAGGGCTACGCTTTCTTGCAGCCGGGTCGTGCGGCCGAGGTCCTGTCCGGCGGCACCGTGCTGGGCTGGGTCGGCGAGATTCACCCCGAGGCGCGCGAGGCGATGGGCATCGATGAGGTTGTCGTTGCCTTTGAGCTCGATCTGGACAAGCTGATCAAGGGTGCCCGCAATCAGGAGAACTACCGCGAGTTCTCGCAGTACCCTGCCGTTGAGCACGATCTTGCTATCGTGGTCGACAACGCTGTGACCTGCGAGGATCTTGAGCGTCGTATTACCAGCGCCGGCGGCAAGCTGCTCGAGGGCGTGCGCCTGTTCGACGTCTACCGCGATCCCATCCGCATCGGAGCGGGCAAGAAGTCCATGGCCTTTGCGCTTACGTATCGCTCCGACGACCACACGCTCACCAGCGAAGAGGTTGAGAAGGCGCACCAGAAGATCGTCACCAAGGTGTGCAAGGGCGTAAACGGCGAGGTCCGCGGCTAGGGCTTGCGCCGGGTATAGGCCAGCGGTGGCTGCCGCCGAGTCCTACGTGACCGCTATGCTCGGTATAAGGCACTGCTGAGCCTGCATATATGACACGTGCATTACATAACGGCGCGCTGCTTTGTCGGCAGCGCGCCGTTTTGCTATGATAGCCCGCGGCGTGTTACGAATCTGACAATACGTAACACTGACAAGGTGATTCAGGCGGCGTTGCAATTCCGTGCGCCGACAACCGGGAGGCGTACATGCACATTCCAGATAATTATCTGTCCCCGCAGACCGATGCCGTCATGGCAGTGGCGATGGTGCCCGTTTGGGTTCACTGCATCAAGAAGGTGCGCGCCACGCTCGATCGCGAGCACATGGCGTTCCTGGGCATCTGCGCCGCATTCTCCTTCTTGCTCATGATGTTCAACGTGCCGCTGCCCGGCGGTACCACTGGTCACGCCGTTGGTGGCGCGCTCATCGCGCTGCTGCT
>USFU01000185.1 GCA_900554135.1 uncultured Collinsella sp.
ATCTTGTCCTCGCTGACGGTGACCTTAAGGATGTTGAACAGGCCTGCCATAACTCTCCCCTACTCTTCCTTGCCCTACTCGTCGCCATCGTGCGGATCCGCAGAGCCCGCACCCGACGCCGTCGGCTTCTCTGCCGCGGACTCGGAATCCTTCTTATCGGTTTCGGCCGGAGCGATCACGCGAATGAGCGAGATGCGCTGGCCACGCATCGACTGTACCTTGAACTTGTACCCCGCGACCTCAAACACCTCTCCGATGTCGGGCACCGAGTCGCAAAGCTCCAAAATCCAGCCGGCGATGGTCTCATAATCATCGCTTTCCTCGAGCGGCCAACCAAGCTCAATCGCGTCATCGCACGAAAAACGCCCATCGACAAGCCACTCACGGCGCGAAAGGCGCGTGAGGTACTTGTTGTCGGGGTCGAACTCGTCCTCGATCTCGCCGACGATCTCCTCGACGATATCTTCGATGGTGATGATGCCGGCCGTGCCGCCGTACTCGTCCACGACGACCACGATCTGGTCGTGCGAGGTCTGCATCTCGGACAGCAGCGGCAGGATGTCCTTGGTGTCGGGCACAAAGGTGGCGTCGCGCAAAAAGCCGGCGATGGGCTGGTCGCCCTTGCCGTCGAGCGCGGGCTGGATCAGGTCCTTGATGTGCGCGATTCCCGCGACGTTGTCGGGGTCCTCGTGATAGACGGGGATGCGGCTGAAGCCGGTCTGGCGCATGGTGGACAACACGTCGGCGACCGTCTCGTCGTCCTCGCACATGGTGGTGTCCACGCGCGGCACCATGACCTCGCGAGCCACGGTGTCGCCCAGGTCGAAGATCTCGTGGATCATGCGCTTTTCCTCGTCGAGCAGGTCGTCCTGCTCCGAGACCATGTACTTGATCTCTTCCTCCGAGACGTTCTGGCGGTCATCGGCGCTCTTGATGCGCAGGATACGGGCCAGGCCGTCGGAGCAGGCACCGGTCAGCCACACGAGCGGGCGGGCGATCTTTTGGAACACGGAGAGCGGTCCCACGACCTGCTTGGATACGCCCTCGGCGTTAGCGAGGCCGATGCGCTTGGGCACGAGCTCGCCGATCACGATGGACACAAAGGCGACGGCGACGGTGATGATGACCGGCGCTAGGCCGCGCGCGATGGCGGAAAGCGGCGCGATGCCAAAGCTCATGAGCCACGTGGCAAGCGGGTCGGACAGGCTCGTCGAGGCGACGGCGGACGAGGCGAAGCCCACGAGCGTGATGGCGACCTGGATGGTGGCCAACAGCTGATCGGAGTCGGCGGCGAGCTGGACGGCGCGCTCGGCGCGCTTATCGCCCTCCTCGGCATCGTGCTCCAACACGGCGCGCTTAGCCGTGGTGAGAGCCATCTCGGACATGGAGAAGTAGCCGTTGATAAGCGTCAGGACGAGCGTGGTAATAAGGGAGATGGTTATGTCCATCGGGAGTTTCTCGAACCTCCAAGATTCGGGACGTTAAGGTAAAACGTTGATGGCGGATACGGCAATTGCGCCGGTCGCCCGCGCGAGCGGGGCCGTGGGCGCGGTCGCTAGATTACGAAGAGGATCACCGCCATGAACTGGAAGATGCTGCCAGCGAGCACCCACAAGTGGAAAACACTGTGCAGATAACGCACGTTTTTGGCGATATAGAACGGCACGCCCACGGTGTAGCACACGCCGCCGACGGCGAGCAGGGCAAGCGCGACAGGGTTCAGCAGCGCCACAAGTTCGGGCAGCTTAAAGACGACGAGCCAACCCATCAGCAGGTAGACCAGGCCGCTTACCCAGTGCGGTTGACGCTCGCGCATAAAGCACTCGAGGGCGATGCCGATAATGGCGATGGCCCATACGGCAAAGAACAGCATAGGGCCGCCGTCGTTTGCGAGCGTGATGAGGCAAAACGGCGTATAACTGCCGGCTATGAGCAGGTAGATGCAGCTGTGGTCGATGATGCGAAACACGCGCTTGGCGCGAGCGGGCTGAATCGCGTGATAGAGCGTGGAGGCCAGATATTCGAGGATAATGCTGACACCATAGACAATCGCCGCGGCCATGTGGGCCGGGCCTCCGCCTCGCAGGGCAGCGAATACGATCAGGAGCACCAAGCCCGCGATACCCAGCAGGCAGCCGACACCATGGGTGACGGAGTTCATGATCTCCTCGCCCACCGTGTAGTGTGGAACGGCCGCGGTCTTGGGTCGCGGCTTAGAACTGTCGCTCGAATCGGACATGCCGGTTACATCCTCCAACGTAAAGAGTTCTCAACACTATATCAAAGCGTCTAGGTACGTGCGAAATTTGCACCATACGTGACCCTTTGTTTACCCATTCTTTGCCTGTTGACGCATCAACGGCGAACGTCCATAATGCGCTTGCATTAAATGTTGATGTATTAACATCTTATAGGAAAGCTTCTTATGTCTCAAAATGCACGTTCCCATCGAAAGCTCAAGATAGCCGGCGTCGTTGCGTTGGCGCTCGTTGTCACGTTGCTCGGATTTGCCGGCAACTTTTTGTTTGACTTTGCCCTGAACCCCCAAGCGCCGTACACCATGAAGATGATGCAGGATAGCAAGAACGACAAAGAAGGTGAGCAGCCGGATGCCGAGGACACCGAGGCGCGGGCATGGTTTAAAGAGAATCGCGAGAGCAGCAGCCTCACCGCAGATGACGGAACCGAGCTTGCCGCTTGGTATTTTGCTGCTTCGGAGAGCACACACGACTACGCCGTCTGCCTGCATGGATATACCAACGAGCCCATCGGTATGGCCCGATACGTCAAGCGATTCCACGACCGCGGCATGAACGTGCTCGCGCCTGCCGCCCGCGCCCACGAGCGCTCCGGCGGCGACTATATCGGCATGGGCTGGCCCGAGCGCCTCGACATCGTCGCATGGATCGAGCGAATCGTTCAGGCTGACCCCGGGGCGCGCATCCTGGTCTTTGGCGAGTCGATGGGTGCGGCAACCGCCATGAACGTCGCGGGGGAATCTCTGCCCGCAAACGTGAAATGTATTATCGAGGACTGCGGTTATACGAGTGTTTGGGACGAGTTTTCTCTGCAGCTCAAGAACGTGTTCGGCCTGCCCAGCTTTCCCTTGCTCGATGTAGCAAACTTGGTGTGCAACGTGCGCGCAGGCTACGACTTTCATAAGGCGAGCAGCGTGGAGCAACTCAAACACGCGACGGTTCCCATGCTGTTTATCCACGGCGACCAGGACACCTTTGTGCCGTACAGTATGCTCGACCAAAACTACGAGGCGTGCGCCAGCAAGGTCAAGCAAAAGCTCACCATCCATGACGCCACCCACGCCAAGAGTGCGCAAGTTGACCCCGAGCTCTACTGGAGCACAGTCAACAACTTCCTCGACGAGTATTTTTAGGCAAAAAGCAACGTCTGGGGCTTTATCTG
>USFU01000186.1 GCA_900554135.1 uncultured Collinsella sp.
GATGGCGGCGCTGTTGGAGAGGTTGAGTGCGCTGATGCGGTAGTCGTCCGGGTTGACGAAGTTGCCGCAGATGTCCTGTTGAAGGATAGCCTCGTGGCTGTCCTCGGTATGTCCGAGCGATTCCTCGTGGGCTTCCCAAGCCTCGGCGTTATCGAGCGAGTCGCAATCGCGCAGCATAGGGATGCGCTCGCAGCGCTCGGGCGCCGCGGCGAGCAGTGGCTCGGGAATGCCCGAGCTCTCGCTGCCAAAGACCAAGTAGTCGCCGTCGCGGTAGGTACTCTGCGCATAGGTGCGGCGTGCCTTTTTGGTCAGCAGATGTAGGCGCTCGTCGGCAGGGGAGAGACCGTTGCGTGCAAGGAAATCCTCCCAGCCGGCATAGGTCGTCACGTCCAAGTTTTGCCAGTAGCCCAGGCCGGCGCGACGTACCGTTTTGTCGTCGAGCGAGAAGCCCAGCGGCTCCACCAGATGCAGGCGGGCGCCGGTGACCACGCAGGTACGGCCGATATTGCCCGTATTGGCCGGAATCTCGGGCGCATACAGCACAATGTTGAACATGAATCTCCTTGGCTCAGAACGAAAAACCACCACGAAGAGCACCTTCGTGGTGGTTTGGCGGTTACATAGGCGGAAAAATGCCCGCTTGGATAAACCTAGGCGCGGTGCCAGTCGGTCAGGCAGGCATCGAGGGAGGCGATGAGCGCATCCTTGTCCATGTGACGGCCGATGATGCACAGGCTCGTCATGCGGTCGCCCGTCTCGTCGTCCCAAATCTGCATGATCTCGGGGTTCTCGTCGATGATCTTCTGCTTCTCGCCCTCGGGCGCCGAATCGACAAACAGACCGTTCTCCATCAGGCGCATCTGGTGGCCGGCCTGCTCAAACATGTAGCACATGTCCGGATCGCCGGTCTGCCACAGCGGACCCTTGACGCGGATGACCTCGTCGGGCCACTCCTGCTCAACAAAATTGGTGAACTTCTGCAGGTCAAACGGCTTGCGGCGCGAGTACACAAAGGTCTCGATGTCGTACTCGAGCACCTCGGGGTCGTCGTGCTCCTCGGGATGCTCCATGGCCTCGATCCAGGCGGCAGAGTTGTAGGCGCGCATAAAGTCGAAGCGGTCGGTGTCGAGCAGCTCCTCCATGGGGACCTCGCCGTTTTGGGCCTCGACAATCACGGCCTCCTTCTGCAGGCTGCGCACGATGGCCTTGAGCTCGGCGATCTGCTCAGGGCTCACGGTATCGGTCTTGTTGAGGATCAGCGTGGAGCAGAACTCGATTTGCTGGATGAGCAGGCTTTCGATGTCGTCCTCGTCGATATCCTCGGCCAGCAGGTCGCGACCGCCGTTGAACTCGTCGTACATGCGGGCGCAGTCGACCACGGCCACGATGTTGTCGAGCGCGAGCTTGGGCTCGCCGCCCACCTTGGCCTCGTCGCAGAAGCTCGAGATGGTGTAGGCGATGGGGATAGGCTCGCAAATGCCCGATGCCTCGATGATGATGTAGTCGAAGTTGCCCGAATCGGCGATGCCCTGCAGCTGGTTGGCCAGGTCATCCGAAAGCGTGCAGCAGATGCAGCCGTTGGTGAGCGGGATGAGGTCATCGGTCTCGGAAAGGCCGCCGTCGGCGATAAGGCTGGCGTCGACGTTGATTTCGCCGATATCGTTGACGATCACGGCGGCGCGGATGCCGCCGTCGTTAGCGAGGATGTGGTTGAGCAGCGTGGTCTTGCCGGCACCGAGGTATCCGGTAAGCATGATGATCTTCACGGGTTTGTTGGGCATGTGCCCTCCTTTGTTAGACATGGCTTACAGTTGAATCTTATGCCAAACGCCTGCTCTTATACCCACGAGCCGGCAAATAACACAAGCTACTCCCAGGCTCCCCATACATCGGGGCAATAACCGACGGTGGCCTTTTTGCCGTTGCGCACGATGGGTTCGGCGAGAACCTGCTGGTTCTCGAGCAGCTTGTCAAAGCGCTGGCTGGGGGTGAGGTGCTGGATGAGCGCGAGCGTCTCCTCGTCCTTGGCCTTGGGGTTGAGTAGCTTGTCGATGCCGCCGACCGCCTGCATCACGCTCGTGAGCTCGCCCTTGCTCATCTCCTTTTCCTTAAGGTCAATAAACTGCACCTTAATGCGGCGCTCCTTAAAATAGCGTTGGGCCTTCTTGGTATCAAAGGACTTTTTGGTGCCAAAAATCTGTATATTCATGCTCCGCCATTCTACCTGATGAAGTTGGTCGTTGCGCGATCTGCCTCGGGTGCGTTGATACCGGCGGCCTGTCCTGCCTCGATACAGCGCAGGAGCCAGGCCATGTTTTTGCCGATGTTTCGCATGGTGGCAAGGCCCTCGGCATCCCCATCGGCGTCGCCGGGCACGCGGCCAAACACGTTGTTCCAGTAGGTGGAGGCAACTACGGGCATTTGCTTAATGGTGAAGTACTTGTTGAGCACATCGAAGGTGGTCGAGGTGCCGCCGCGACGGGCGACGGCGACCGCGGCGCCGGGTTTGTGCTCAAAGGCATGCCCGCCGGCATAGAATGCGCGGTCGAGAGCCGAGAGGATGCGTCCGCTGGGATGCGCATAGTAGACGGGCGAGCCAAAGACAAAGCCGTCTGCCTGCTCGGCGGCAGCGATGAGCTCGTTCACCACGTCATCGTCAAAGGTGCAGCGACCGCCAAGCTTGCCGCACTGACCGCAGCCGATGCAGTCGCGAATGGGCTTGGCGCCCAGCTGAAACACCTCGGTATCAATACCTTCGGCATTGAGCTGCTCGGCGATCTCGGCGAGTGCGCGGGCGGTGTTGCCGTTTGCCTTGGGGCTGCCATTGACCAAAAGAACCTTCATCACAAACTCCCTCTGCTTTTGGTGACTTCTGCAGAGGATTATCGCACGATGGGGGGGCGGCGCGGGCGCGGCGCTAATCCAGTTTGGTACCTGGCACCTGCACGGCTTTCCCAAGCAACGCTTTGAGCTCGTTCAAAATGGAAACGGGCTGTCGGTCAACGCTGTCCAGATGGAGCGTCGCCACACGAATGGGTGGCTGATATTCAAGCGAGCCGATGAGCACGGGAGACCCCAGGAATCGTTCGATTTCGTTTGCGAGCTCGTCGATTGCCTCGGGGCCGAGCTCATCGAAAAGCGCCACGAACATCGGCCCCGTCGAGCGGAACAGGCGGCCCTTGCCGCGCGAACAATCCATGAGACAGGCGGCGCTTTCGGCGAGCACACGGTCGCCCGCATCGAATCCAAAGCGGGCATTGACCTCGGCGATATCGTCAACCTTAATGGCAATAAAGCCTGCCTCGCGCGCCACGCGACGCATTTCGCCAATGGCGTTGACCAGGGCGTGAATATCGCCCAGGCCGGTTACGGAATCGGTCGTATCTGCCAAGCTTCGGTTGATGATAATGCCCAC
>USFU01000187.1 GCA_900554135.1 uncultured Collinsella sp.
GCGACCCCAACCTTGGCAAGGTTGTGCTCTACCAACTGAGCCATGTCCGCTTGCGGGTTATTAATTTACGCGAGTTGCCCAAAAGACGCAAGTACTTTTTTCAAAAAAGTTACTCAAAGCAAGTTCATGCAGGTAAATAACGCCAAGTCAAGGCGCTATGCGCACGATTCCAATGCCGAGCCAAACAGCTTCACCATCCGAACGCGCGTGCCGGCGCCATCCGTACGGCGGGCAACTTCCACATTATCGACGAGCATGCGCATGAGCTTGATACCACGTCCGCGTTCCTCGGATGCCACCGGCTCGCTCGCCCCATCGATAGAATAGCCAGCGCCCCGATCAAGCACCTCGAGCACAACACGGTCCCCATAGGCCTGAACCGTCAGGACGCAGCCAACACCGCCCGCATGGTCATACGCGTTACCCAATGCCTCCCCCAGTGCCAATGCGACGTCATAACGTTCATCTCGCCTCAGGGGAAGTGATTCGAGAAGCTCGGCCACACGGTGCCGATAATACGGGAGGTTCTCGATGCCTCGCCTAACTTCGACGCTCTTGCTCCATCGCGGCAACTCCCCCACCGGAATGGCGGGAATCGACTCCCGCGCCGGGCCCGCGACATGCAGGATGTCGACAAGTCGGGCAATTTCCAAAAAGCGAACGACCTCATCGGAGGCGTTAACGAGCGAAAGCAGCCCCTCATGCCTCATAAGCTCTCTGGCACGTGCAAGCAAAAACGCCAAGCCCGTCGAGTCGATAAAGCCCACGGTCTGGCAATTGATGACAACACGGCGCACGCCCCGGTCGATCAAATTATCCAACCGTCGGCGCAGTGCGGGCACCGAGGCGATGTCGATATCGCCCGGTGGCGTCAAAACCGCTATGTCATTCCACTCATTCATACGACCATGGTTCCCCAAAAGAGCTCGCTCGATGCACACGTTTCTTCAACCGTAGAGATTTTGCCCGTCAGGCGTCGTGACCTACGATCGACCTCGTAAAAACTCAAGGGAGACCAGCGCGATGTCATCGTTCAGCGCCGACTCGGTATAGCGGTCAAGCTCGCCCAAGACCTTACCGCAGATCCCCGATACGCCCTCACCCGAGACAGAGAGCAAAAGATCGCGAAGGCGTTGTTCGCCAAAGAAAGCACCCGAGCGATCACGTGCTTCGATTGTTCCGTCGGTATACATAAATAGCATGTCACCAGGAGCGAATGTAAACGTGCCCGTCTCGTACACCATGCTCTCAAAGGCACCGATCACGCCCGATTGGCACCCAAGGAGCTCCACTTCTCCCCCGCAGGTCTCGCCGCCGCCAAGCGGCGTCGACGACGGCCTAATGACCATAGTGGGAGGATGTCCCGCCGAGCAATAGGTAGCGCGGCCCGCCTTAAGATCGATCTTGGCGATAAACGCCGTCACAAACGTCTCGACCCTCGAAAAGCCCATGAGCATGCTATTGAGCGAGCGTGCCATACGGGCAGGCCCCGCACCCTCCCAGGCATAGGCCGTCAGCGCTGTCTTGACAAGCGCCGACATCGACGCCGCCTCGATTCCCTTGCCGGATACATCACCCAAAATCATAACGGCGCAATCGTCGGGAAGTCGGACAAGCGTATAGAAGTCACCACCGACCAACGCAGAATTCGTTGCCGATAGGTATACCGAATCGGTTGCAATGCCCGGAACGTCACCAAGCGAATTTCTCATGCCAATCTGAAGCGTCTGAGCGATATGACGCTCCTCGCGCTTTTGAGATTCGCCTTCATAAATCAGCTCAAAGTCATGCGCCAGATGCACCAGGTAGTCGTATTCAAGGTCGTCAATTGGTTCTTGGCTGCCATCACGGAGCAGCAAAGCGCGCCTCGTCGGCCCCTTGGCAACGTCGGCGGGAACGATTGCATCGTTGTTCCGCTGACCGCCGCCCTCCGAGCGAACGCGTCCCGCCTCGAAGCCGGAATCGACATAGAGGCCCTGGCATGGCAGGCCATGAGCCCTCAACCATCCGCCCATAGGCATGGATTCGTCGACGCGGGTCAAGCGCACATGCTTAAGATCATCAGCACTCGCACCGCCCAGCACCGACTGCCCAAAACCATCGGAAGCAACCCCCAAACGCGCAGCCGGTGCGGTGGTGGAAAAGAAGAGCGACTCAGGGTCTCCCGGCAGCGCCACGCGACTGCCGCCCTCAAAATCGATGACATAGGTGTCAAGACTCGCGTCATATTCCACGGGGCAGAAATGACAATTGAGCACCGTGCAGATTTCCGTCGACACCGCTCGCGAAGCGGCAACGGGATCATCGAGATAGGTAAACAGTTCGTCGCGCAGCAAATTGAGTGAGCGGCCGAGCTCCGCCGTGCGGCGCGAACGTAAGCTCGACGCCATGCCGACCAGCTGAATAGACAGGTAATCGCAGATGACCTCGAGTACGTTAACGTCATAGGCAAGTGGCGCCTGGGGACGTTTCCAGCCAACTTCCAACACGCCAAGGACCTGCGTGCCGTAAAACACGGGAAGACAGATCTCGCTGCGATACGGGGGCATATCCTGCACGCGCAGCAAGTGCTTGGAACGATTGTCCAAATCCATGAACATGCCCGAAGCAACCCGGTCGCCCTCAAGGTCCTGCTGAATCGACAGGCGACAGGCACGCGACTCGCGAAGCACGTAGGTCGGAATGCCCGCGCCGTACGGCATAAACTCGGGCAGATAGCTGTCCTCAAGCTCCTTAGAAACACCGCGGAGCTTAAAGCCGCCACTCTCGGAAAAATAGATAGCCGCACCGGAGGCATCGAGCGTTCCAACGAGCTGATTCAAAACGGTATCGAGCAAGCTAGGGAGCTCATCGGAGCCCACAGTACTCATAATGACCGAAAGGGTGCCCGAAAGGCGTTTATTCGCCACCCTAAGCTCCGATAGCGCGCGTTTGAGCTGACGATCGTGGGAATACTGCTCTTCGATGCTGTGAAGCGCCACCAGGACACGCGGTGCACGACGTCCAAAGATACGCGGAGGCGTAACGGAACCCGCGCGAACCAAGACGGGAATAAAAGACCCGTCGCTCAGCTTGAGCATCAGCTCGCTCTCGGAGCCATCGGCCTCAAACGGCAGACGATGTTCGGTCGCGCGCTCAAAGGCAGACGAGTACAGAACGTCTTTGACATCACCGCCGATGACGTCAGCGCGTTCCTCGCACATCAGGTCGAGCAAACGATTATTCACATGCAGAATGGTTCCGTCGAGCTCACAGATGATGACAGCATCGCTCGTGATCTCGACCAGTTGGGCAACGTCTGCCCACTCGTTGCGCTCAAGCGTTTCCATCGTGGACCTCACCGTCTATCGGTAACAAAAAAGCCTCCGAAGAGGCTTCTCAAATGCGATGGTGTCGGAGGCGGGACTTGAA
>USFU01000188.1 GCA_900554135.1 uncultured Collinsella sp.
GTCTACGTGCCCGTGTGCTCCGACGGTGGCATCGTCTACGACTACCACATGACGCTCGCCCTTGCCATGGGTGCCGACTTTATGATGCTGGGCCGCTACTTCGCCCGCTTCGACGAGAGCCCGACCGAGCGCGTCAACGTCAACGGCCAGTACATGAAGGAGTACTGGGGCGAGGGTTCTGCGCGTGCCCGCAACTGGCAGCGCTACGACCTGGGTGGTGCCGCGAAGCTCAGCTTCGTCGAGGGCGTCGACTCCTACGTCCCGTACGCCGGTTCCCTCAAGGACGGCGTGGGCGGCACGCTTTACAAGGTCAAGTCCACGATGTGCAACTGCGGTGCCCTCTCGATCCCCGAGCTCCAGGAAAAGGCACGCCTGACCCTGGTCAGCTCGACCTCGATCGTCGAAGGCGGCGCCCACGACGTAGTCGTCAAGGATTCGCAGCAGAGCGTTTCCTATCGATAAGCGGCTTTCCCAAGCACCGCACCTTACCGTTCAAACCGTCGCTCGCGTACCAAAGTACGCGTCGCTCCTCTTTCACGGCACTCTGCGGCACTTGGAAAACCCGTCCATGCTAGGACGATTAACAAATAGCGGTTGATTCACAACCACGTTATTTAGATAAAGCGAGATGCATGCAAGTCGCAGGCATCTCGCTTGTCGTATTTGCTATCATCATGCGAGTTAACGATGTGGCGGGGCGTTCTTACCTTTGCTCGCTGCAAGTTCCGCACGCAAAGAAGAGCACTAAATGTGCTCTTCGTC
Organism: uncultured Collinsella sp.; assembly: GCA_900554135.1. Next base: position 763 of record USFU01000188.1, read on the forward strand.
TTGCGCAGGACTGTCCGCAGCAGCGAGTAAAGGTAAGAACGCCCCGCCCCAACCCAGCTAACAAAGGAGCTGATATGTGCGATTGCACAGATCATAAGGACGAGATCCCTGCCTACGACGCGCAGGCCATTGAGTCCAAGTGGATGAAGGCCTGGGAGGACTCCAACCTCTTTGCCGTTGACACCGACGACAGTAAGCCCAAGAAGTACGTGCTCGAGATGTTCCCGTATCCGTCGGGCGACTTGCACATGGGCCACGCGCGCAACTATACCATCGGCGATGCCATGGCCCGTCAGGCCCGCATGCGCGGCTTTGACGTGCTGCACCCCATCGGATTTGATGCCTTTGGCCTGCCCGCCGAGAACGCCGCCATCAAGCACAACACGCAGGCTGCCGCCTGGACGTATAAGAACATGGATCAGGCGCTTTCCACGATGAAGCGCATGGGCTTCTCCTACGATCTGGATCGCATGGTCAAGACCTGCAGCCCCGACTACTATCGCTGGGGTCAGTGGATCTTTGAGAAGCTGTGGGAAAAGGGCCTGGTCTACCGCAAGAAGAACCCGGTCAACTGGTGCCCTAACTGCAAGACCGTTCTGGCCAACGAGCAGGTCACCGAGGGTAAGTGCTGGCGCTGCGGCACTGAGCCCGAGAAGCGCGACCTGGAGCAGTGGTACTTCAAGATTACTGAGTACTCCCAGGAGCTGCTCGACGATCTGGAGAAGCTCCCCGGCTGGCCCGAGCGCGTTAAGCAGATGCAGGCCAACTGGATCGGCCGCTCCGAGGGCGCCGAGGTCGACTTTACCCTGTGCGACCAGGATGGCGAGCCCATCGAGGGCGACGAGGGCAAGATCACCGTCTTCACCACGCGTGCCGATACGCTCTTTGGCGTTTCCTTCTTTGTCCTGGCTCCCGAGTACGCCCGTCTGCACGAGCTCGTCGAGGGCACGGAGTACGAGGAAGCCGTCACCAAGATCGTCGAGGACTCCAAGCATATCTCTGCCGTCGAGCGTGCCCAGGGCACCCTCGAGAAGCACGGTGCCTTTACCGGCCGCTATGTGGTGAACCCCGTCAACGGCGAGAAGGTCCCCGTGTGGGTTGCCGATTATGTCGTTGCCGACTACGGCACCGGCGCCGTCATGGCCGTTCCCTGCGGCGACCAGCGTGACTTTGAGTTCGCCCGCAAGTACGACCTGCCTATTGTGCCGATCATCCTGGACGATGACGACCGCGCTGCCGTCGAGGCCAGCGGCGAGACCATCGATACCTTCCATGCCGAGAACGTCGACTGGGATTGCGCCCACGCTGCCGAGGGCACGCTCGTCCAGTCCGGCAAGTACACCGGCATGCGCGGCGGTAAGCACTCCGAGGGCGAGGCTGCGATCGTGGCCGACCTCGAGGCCATGGGCTGCGGCCGTCGCAAGGTCGAGTTCCGTCTGCGCGACTGGCTCATCAGCCGTCAGCGCTACTGGGGTAACCCCATCCCGGCCATCCACTGCGAGCACTGCGGCATCGTGCCCGTGCCCGAGGACCAGCTGCCGGTGACGCTGCCCGAGAACCTGGACCTGGGCGCCGGCGAGACCCTCGCCGAGTGCAAGGAGTTCTACGAGACCACCTGCCCGGTCTGCGGTCGCCCGGCCAAGCGTGAGACTGATACCATGGACACCTTCACCTGCTCCAGCTGGTATTACCTGCGCTATACGGACCCGCACAACACCGAGCTGCCCTTCTCCCGCGAGGCCGCCGATCGTTGGATGCCCGTCGATAACTACATCGGCGGCATCGAGCACGCCATTTTGCACCTGCTCTACAGCCGCTTCTTTACCAAGGCGCTGCGCGACCTGGGCCTGCTGAGCGTTGACGAGCCCTTCACCAACCTGCTGTGCCAGGGCATGGTCAAGGACGAGAACGGCGACACCATGTCCAAGTCCAAGGGCAACGTCGTGCCCCCGAGCTCGGTCATCGAGCCCTACGGCGCCGACACTATGCGTCTGGCGATCCTGTTTATCGCCCCGCCCGAGAAGGACTTCGACTGGGATCCCAAGGCCGTCGAGGGCGCCAACCGCTTCATTAAGCGCGCCTGGCGTATCGTGTGGCAGCTCGTCCAGTCCGGAGACGCCAACGTGGCCTTTGACAAGTCCGCGCTCGACGAGGTCGCGATGAAGCTCTATCGCGAGCGTCATCGTACCATTGCCAAGTGCACCGAGGACTTTGACCGCGGTCAGTTCAACACCGCGATCTCTGCCGTCATGGAGCTCGTCAACGCCGCGAGTGCCTACCTCAACGCCACCGAGGGCGATTCCCGTGACAAGGCGCTGTGCTACGGTGTGGCCAAGGATATCGTGAGCGTCCTTGCTCCCATCTGCCCGTTCTGGGCCGACGAGCTGTGGCATGAGGCACTCGGCTGTGAGGGCAATGCCTACACCGCCGCCTGGCCCGAGTTCGACCTGGCCGAGTCCATCGAGGACACGGTGCAAATCGTCGTCCAGGTGCTCGGCAAGGTCCGTGGCCGCATCGACGTCGCCCGCGACGCCTCCAACGAGGAGATGCAGGCTGCCGCCGAGGAAGCCGTTGCCAAGTGGCTTGAGGGCAAGACGGTCGTCAAGGCCATCTGCGTGCC
>USFU01000189.1 GCA_900554135.1 uncultured Collinsella sp.
GCCGCGGCCGGTGAGCACGAGCTCCGTGGTGGTCGGTTTCATCGCGATCAACGCTTCGACATCTTCGCGCGTCACAAAGCCTCGTCGCATGGCTTCTCCCAGCTCATCCAAGATCAGCACGTCGACCTGGCTAATCTGCTGGCGCGCCAGCTCCATGATCTGTGCGGCACAGGCTTCGGGCGTGTCGCGATCGGCTTGTACGATGCGTAGCCCCAATCGAGGTGCTGCGTCATGTTCGGCACAGTGCAGCTTCTTGGCAAACTGAAGCATGAGCACGTTAAGTCCATAGCCCGTGGCGCGTAGCGCGAGCCCCAGCGCAGCCGTCGTCTTGCCCTTGCCGTCGCCTGTATAGATTTGAACCTTGCCGACTTCCAGTGATGCCATCTCTGTCCTTTCGTGCCCGGCGTCGGTTTATCGCCGTCCGGGTTGGGTATTCTAGAAAACATTATCAACCCCAGTAGATGGAGTTCAAGCAGATGGAGATGGATGACAACAAACGTAGACGGAATATGATCCTCTACGTGCTCATCGCCTTCGTCGTCTACCTCGTGCTCTCGACCGTTCTGTTCCCCAACATCGGTCACACGCAGCAGATTACGAAGACCGATTACTCGACGTTTGTCAAAGCGCTCGATAAGAAGAGTGTCGACAAGGTCGAGTACAACACGGACGATTACACGATTTATTACACCAAGAAGGGCGAGGACGAGAACATCGCCTACAAGACGACCGGTGTGCCGAATGACGCGGGCTTTACCGATCGCGTGCTTGAATCTGGCGCCTCGCTTGAGTCGGTCGTTCCCGATAAAAACTCGGGTCTGATGACCTACTACCTGCTTACGCTCATTCTTCCCATGGCGATTTTCTTCTTGATCGGCTGGTGGCTCAACCGCCGCATGAAGAAGGCCATGGGCGATGACGGTCCTTCGATGAACTTTGGTGGCGGCGGTTTTGGCGGCGGTGGACTGGGCAAGTCCGGCGCGCGCGTGATTGCCTCCAAGGACGTGGGCGTGACCTTTAAGGATGTCGCCGGCCAGGAAGAGGCCAAGGAGTCCCTCAAGGAGGTCGTCGACTTTCTGGAGAAGCCGCAGCGCTACGAGGAGATCGGCGCCAAGCTGCCGCGTGGTGCTCTCCTTGTCGGCCCTCCGGGTACCGGTAAAACCCTGCTTGCTAAGGCTGTGGCCGGCGAGGCGGGCGTGCCGTTCTTTAGTATTTCTGGTTCTGAGTTTGTTGAGATGTTCGTCGGCCGCGGCGCCGCCAAGGTGCGCGATCTGTTTAAGCAGGCCAAGGAAAAGGCCCCGTGCATCGTCTTTATCGACGAGATCGATACCATCGGCAAGAAGCGCGATGGCGGCGGCTTTAGTGGCAACGACGAGCGCGAGCAGACACTCAACCAGCTGCTGACCGAGATGGACGGCTTCGATAACCACAAGGGTATTGTCGTTCTCGCTGCTACCAACCGCCCCGACAGCCTTGATCCGGCCCTGCTTCGCCCCGGTCGTTTTGACCGCCGCATCCCCGTTGAGCTGCCCGACCTGACCGGTCGCAAGAACATCCTCGAGTTGCATGCCAAGAGCGTGAAGACGCAGCCGCCGATCGACCTGACCGCGATTGCCCGCGCCACGCCCGGTGCCTCGGGCGCCGACCTGGCCAACATCATCAACGAGGGCGCCCTGCGTGCCGTCCGCGAGGGTCGCAAGCGCGCTACGCAGGACGACTTTGAGGAGTCGGTGGAGGTCGTCATCGCCGGTCAGCAGCGCAAGTCCACGGTGCTGTCCGACCACGAGAAGCAGGTCGTTTCTTATCACGAGATCGGTCATGCCATCGTTGCCGCTCGCCAGAAGGGCTCTGCGCCGGTCACGAAGATCACCATCGTCCCGCGCACGAGCGGTGCTCTGGGCTACACCATGCAGGTCGAGGAGGATGAGCGCTTCCTGACCACACGTCAGGAGGTCCTGGACAAGCTCGCCGTCTATTGCGGTGGCCGCGCGGCCGAGGAGCTCATCTTTGGTGAGATGACGACCGGCGCAGCCAACGATATCGAGCAGGCCACCAAGCTCGCCCGTAACATGGTGACGCGCTTTGGTATGTCCGATGAGTTTGGCATGATGGCGCTCGGTACCGTTCAGAATGCGTACCTCAACCAGGACACGTCGCTCACCTGCGCCCCCGGTACGGCCGAGCGCGTGGACGCGATTGTCGCCAAGCTGATCGAGGACGCGCACGACCGCGCCTTGCAGATCCTGAAGGAGAACAAGTTTAAGCTCCACGAGCTGGCTCGTTATCTGTACAAGAAGGAGACGATCACGGGCGAGGAGTTTATGAACCTCCTCACGCGCGAGAATCCGCTGATGCCGAAGCAGCAGTAATACTAGTTGCGCAGTGTCAATCGCCCCATTTGAGTGTGCATCTCAAATGGGGCGATTTGCGTGGGGGAGTTGTATATGAAAATCGTAGTGAGCGCCTGCTTGATGGGTGAGAGCTGCAAGTATAACGGGCTCGATAACTACCATCGCGAGCTGGTCGAAGCGTGCGAACGCACGGGGACCGAGGTCCTGTTGGTATGCCCTGAGGTTTTTGGTGGCTTGCCCACGCCGCGCAAGCCGTCCGAGATTGTTAACGGCGAGGTTCGTACCTGCGAGGGCATCTCGGTCGATCGCGAGTATCGCCTTGGTGCCCAACGTGCGCTCGATATGTGTGAGCAGGCAGGCGGTCCGTCCGAGATAGCTGCGTGCGTCTTGCAGGACCGTAGCCCCTCGTGCGGTGCGGGTCGCGTCTACGATGGCACCTTTAGCGGCACGCTCACTCCGGGCAACGGTGTTTTCGTCGACCTGCTGCTGCGTCACGGGTACCGCGTGATTCCGGCTAGCGAGTTCGATTCCAGCATGTTGGAACATTATCCACAGCACTCGAACCCAACACTTCCTCACGGGTGACCGTTTTGGCATCATCCGTGAAGTTGATATTGAGTACGACCTGGTCATCAAAGACGTAGACCGAGTTGACAGGCGCCGTACCCAGGCAGTCCCTCCCCGCGGCCCTCGCGCAGGAACGCGTACAAGGCCCTCCCGTCTCTTGCGCCCCTCCTGCCCCAAACCCTGCTAGGAACGAGTGCAGCAAACTGGAATTTTAAATTAGTCTTTGCAAATAACCTTTGAACCTTCACCATCAATTACAATTCCCTGACGATTGTTAATTGGGCATAGATTCAAATCTGAAAACTCAGTCATTATTTTCTCGGTAACTTCCTTAAATGGCGCTGTAAGAAAATGCGGAAGAACATAGAAATCAATCAAATTAAGCCCTGCATCATCTTCTTGTGAGTAGTCCTCCGGCTTTTCATCCATTTGCTCGATATATTGGATGCTTGGAGCGC